>CAZVXR010000175.1:0-5750 GCA_964630865.1 uncultured Pirellulales bacterium
TCGGGCCGACTATCGGTGCTGACTGGGACTGATTTTTGACGCGCCGCCAGCGTTGTCTGATTTTTGACCCCATTTTATGTATCATTTTGTCCTCTTTATACGCAACATCCTGTTCCAAACCAATTTACCATAATGCGTTTATCATAATCCTTTTTGATTTTTTTTCAAAGGATTTCAAGGGATTACTGGACAATAAAAATCCGCTTTTGGAAATGGATTTGTTTGGTTTTTAATGTCTGGCGTGACAAAAACGACATCTTAGATGCTTTTTTCGGTACTACATCGCGAATAACGGCAAAAAACCCCTTTTATGTCGGCATATCGCAGATTAAAAAAAACTGTAATGCCGCTAAGAACCACCGATGCGTTGGTTTAGAGCGAGTCTATTGATAATCTTCCGCTTTGTGGCGGATAATGCGAGCTTCTACCATGTAAATCACTTCCTCGGCGATATTGACGGCGTGGTCGGCGATACGCTCCAGATGGCGCGAGACACTAAGCAGATGAATCAAGCTCTCGACGTGTTCCGGATGCGACAGGATGGCGGATTTGACCTGGTCGTACATTTCTTTATTAATCGCGTCCACCGTGTCATCATTTTTCAGAACGCTTGCCGCTCTGGCACAATCCATATTGATCAGCGCATCAAGGCTGTCACGGAGCATCTGCTGGGTAATCCGCGCCATCGTTTCAAAATCAAACGGAATCGGCGCCGGTTCGTGGCGTGCCAGAAATTCGCTGCGTTCGGCGATATTGACCGATAAATCACCAATTCGTTCGAGATCGACATTGATCTTCAGCGCCGTAATAATAAACCGCAGATCGACAGCGACCGGCTGATGCAACGCCAGGATTTTAAGGCATTCTTCCTCGACATCCACTTCATTTTGGTCAATCAGCACATCCTCGTCAATCACTTGGCGAGCTAACTTACTATCCCGTTCGCGCAGGGATTTGACAGCTTTCCAAAGACTCTGTTCGACCAGCGAGCAGAGGAATAACAGCTTGCTTTTGAGCTTCTGGATTTCATTGGCCATGTGAATCGTCATTGCACTTATCCTTTATATCGGATTATTATCCGAATCGTCCTGTGATATAATCTTCGGTTGCTTTTTTGCTCGGATTGGTGAATAATTTTTCGGTATTATCGTATTCAATTAATTTGCCAAGACAGAAAAACGCCGTCTCGTCGCTGACGCGGGCGGCCTGCTGCATATTGTGGGTTACAATCACGATGGTATAGGCGCCTTTAAGCTGGGCGATAAGATCTTCGATACGGGCGGTGGCAATCGGGTCCAGCGCCGAACAGGGTTCGTCCATCAGCACGATATTGGGTTTGGTCGCCAGCGTTCGGGCGATACAGAGCCGCTGCTGCTGGCCGCCGGATAAGGCCAGGGCGGATTTGTTCAGATCCTCTTTGACCTCATCCCACAATGCGGCATCCCGCAGGCATTTTTCAACGATGTTCATCAGATCCTGACGGCTGCCTGCGCCCTGCAATCGCGGCCCATAGGCGACATTATCGAAGATGCTCTTGGCGAAGGGGTTGGGCTTTTGAAAGACCATCCCAACCTGCTGACGCAGATTGACCAGATTGGTGCGTTTATCATAGATGTTATGGCCGCTAACCTCCAGAACGCCTTTGGCTCGGGCATTGGGAATCAGGTCATTCATCCGGTTGATGCCGCGCAAAAAGGTACTCTTGCCGCAGCCGGAAGGACCAATGATGGCTGTTACCGAACCGGTACGGATATCCATGGTTACGTTATCGACGCCGCATTTGGGACCATAAAAAAAACTGAACTGGCGGGCAGAAATAATCGCCGACTCTTCGGATTTTACTCCGCTGTCCGGCTTAGCCTGCGAAAACATCTGAGGCCGTGCTGCGTTACCTGCGTCGGTTTTTTTCAGTGGAACGAATTTGGGCTGTTCCATTGAATTCCTTTCTTTTTTTTCTTTCGCTTCCATAGTATTCATACTCTATCCGGCATTAATAGCCTCGCAGTTTTTTGCTCATTTTAGATCGAATCACAATCGCCGCTATATTCAGGATTAAAACCAGCAGAATCAGGGTCATTACCATCCCAAACTGCTGATGCGGCACCAGCATCGAAATACGGTCGCCTACGGCGATATCATAACTGCCATAGGATAACGCCCGCGTCGGCTGCAAAAGTCCGCCGAACAAACTGCCTGGATTTCTTATCCATTCTGACGGCGACCCAAAATTTGGAATCGGCCCCATCGCCACAACGCCAGTAAATAGAATCGGCGCCGTTTCGCCGGCGGCACGGCTTAGGCTTAATATAATCCCCGTCAATATCCCCGGCGCGGCGGCGGGCAGCACCACATTGACCAGCGTTCTGAATTTGCCTGCACCCAGCGCCAATGAGGCTTCGCGGTATGTCTGCGGCACCAGACGAATCGCTTCCTCGCTGGCGCGGATAATGACCGGCAACGCCAGAATCGACAGCGTCAGGGATGCGGCCAAAATGCAGGGCTTGCCGATTGCGTGAATGGTTACGACAAAAAAAGCCAAACCGAACAGGCCGTACACAATACTGGGAACACCTGCCAGCGTATTGATGCACATTCGGACCGGCTTAATCCAGTGATTGTCGGGGGCGTATTCGACCAAATACGCCGCTGAAATCACGCCCAGTGGAATCGCAAAAACCATCGCAAGAATCGTCAGCATCAGCGTTCCGAGGATTTCCGGACCGACGCCGCCGAAATAATGACTATTGACCCAATCGTCAATGAAGTACTGCCAGTAGCATCGAAATTGCGGCATTAGCAGGACATCGATATTTTTTTCAACCTGGTCGAACAGCGGCTCCAGAGCCGTTCCGGCAAATTGTTCTCTGCGTGAAATAATTTTTTTGACCAGCGGCTTGCCGTCGCCATCCGAGACCCATGCTTCATCCCACAGCAGGATATGCAATGCTTTTTGGGCCATATCCATTCGTGTTGCACCGTACTGGTCCATCGGCAGCGGCGGTAAAGCCTCGCCTGGCAGCGGACCGAAGAGCTGCCGAATGGCCGTTGTAACTTCCTGGAGATTGGTCAGATATTCTGACCGCTTTGTCACATCGATGGTCCGGGCTGTTTTCTGATACTGTAAGGCCAGAATAAAAAGCTTCTGGACCGGAGAATCTTTGTAAATTGGATTTTCTTCTTGTGCCAGTACTTTATCGAGATTAGCCAATACTATGTCTTTGTTATCGCTTTCAAGAGCGGCAATCATGGTGTCGCGAATATCTTTGGCCTGTTTTCGATACTCCGTGTATTGGTCTTTGGGGATATTATGATAATTCAGGTATTCGCCGTATTTTTGATAGATGTCTTTGGCCTCTTTGACCAGGGATTCGGTATTAATGCCAAGACTAAAATCGGCCAACACGTCATAAATCGGTTTTCGCGCGGCATTGGTCTGTTCAATCCGCCGCTGCAAAGCCTCATCGTTCCCGCGATTGTGGGTTTCTTTCTGGAGCTTGCGGAACTCAATGGTCTCGGTAAAAAATACCGCCGACAAGCCTTTTTGAAACATCGGGACCAGTACGACCAACAGAATACCGACAATAATCAGCACGGACACGGCGGCGGCAAGCGTGAACGCCTTATCCAGAAACTGCCGGAGGATTAGTCTCATTTTCCACCTCGCTTGTTCCGCATAATTTGACTGAGCAGATATTCACTTATCAGGTTGAGACTAAACGTAAACACCAGCAGCGTTAAGCCTACGGTAAAAAGGGCATAATAGTGTTCTGAATTTTTGGGCGTTTCCCCCATATCGCCGGCAATGGTTGCCGTCATCGTTCGAATCGACTGCGATACATCCCACCAGGGGGATGGGATCCGGCTGGCATTACCCGAAGCCATCCAGACAACCATCGTTTCTCCGATAGCCCGCATCATTCCCAACAGTACCGCCGCCAGAATACCGCTGTGTGCGGCGGGGAGAACGACCTTAATCATGGTCTCGGCCCGTGTTGCGCCAAGGCCATAAGACGCCTCGCGGATTTCGCGGCCAATGGCCGACATCGCATCTTCTGAAACGCTGATAATCGTCGGCAGCGCCATCACCGCCAGAATCAGCGACGCATTCATCGCATTGGTACCCGTTGAAAACCCCAGATGCGTTTGAAGCCATGGGGCAAGCACCATCACGGCGAAAAAACCATACGCCACAGATGGAATCGCCGCCAGAATCTCAATTACGGGTTTACAGATTTGACGCAGAGAAAAAGGGGCGATATCGGACAGATAAACCCCTGCCAGAAGACCCAGCGGAACCGCTATAACCAGCGCCCCGATGGTAACATAGAGTGAACCGACAATGAGCGCCAGAGCGCCATAACGAGGCACTGTCGCGGAGGGATACCAGCCAGTATCCAAGAAAAATTCTTTGACTCGGGCTATCCCGGAAGCCGCCGTTCCAGTATAAAAGAAAGGGATCGATTCACGGATCACAAAATAAAAAATCAATAAGACCGCCGCCACGGACGTGGCGGTGATACAAAAGAGAATCGCCCTTCCAAGATGTCCTGACAGGAAACCGACCAAATCTTCCGATGGAGTCAAAAGCAGCGACCGGGAAAACCCGACCGCTGCTTTTTTCTGTCCTACAGATGTTTGGGCGGCATTCTCTGCCATACAGACTCCAACTAAATTTTTCTCCCCTTGAGAGCGCTTTAGTAACTGGTAAGCGAAACAAAACCTTTGGCTTCAACGATAGACTGCCCCTCTTCGGTCAGATAGAAGATGCAGAACGCATGGGTCAGCGAGCCAAGTTTGGGATAGCCATTGGTAAACAGAAACAGCGGACGGCTGACCAGATAAGCTCCCTGGGCAATCGTCTGCCGGGTGGGCATGATGCCGTCAATCTTCAAGGCTTTTACGTTACTATCCAGAAAACCCAGACCGACATACGCAATTGCGCCAGCCGTGCTTTTGACACGGGCGTGAGCCTGCGGATTAGCGTTGACGTATTCGACCGCAGCGTCCATATTCTGTTTTTTCAGTACTTTTTCATGGAACACTTCGTAGGTACCGCTGGAGGTATCGCGGCTGATAGCCACAATCGGCATATCCGAACCGCCAAGTTCTTTCCAATTTTTAATCTTGCCCATATAGATATCGGCAACCTGAGCACCGGTTAGCTCTTTGACAGGATTGGAGGGATGAACGATGACGCAAACACCATCCATCGCAATGACGTGAGCGACTGGAAAAACATTTGCATCGACGGCCCTTTTATATTCCTCAGGTTTTAGATAACGGCTGGACATCGCGATATCGCAGCGTCCATCGATCAAGGCGGCAACGCCATCGCCGGAGCCGGTCTTTTTGACGGTTATCGAGCACCCTTTTTCCTTGATAAACGCTTCGGCAAACGCATCGCCGATGGGGCCAACCGTAGTTGAGCCGTCAAGCTGGAGAGCTTTCTTTTCTTCTGCTGCACCGGCAACCGATATTAACCCGACTGCCACGAGGGCAAACACGCCCAACATCAAAACCCTATGTTTCACTGTTTTCATACGTTTTCCTTTCATTATTTTTTACTCTAAATTGCACCCTTTGTACTCTTTTTTACTCTTGTTTGATTAGGATTGTGTTAGCAAATCATTTGAGATTTGTTAGATTTAAAATTTCACCATAATGTCGGCCTGGAGGCGATTGTAATCATCATATTTTTTGGTGGATGTATTGTATTTGTCGTTCATAAAGTAGCTTAGGCCAGCCTGGGT
>CAZVXR010000176.1:0-6592 GCA_964630865.1 uncultured Pirellulales bacterium
CGCCGAATATGACCGCGTCATTCCGATCGATCTGTCGGGTGTCGAGCCGATGGCGGCCTGTCCGTCGTCGCCGGATAATATCAAGCCGGTGCGCGAGCTGGAGGGCATCAAGGTCGGCCAGGTCATCGTCGGAAGCTGCACGAATTCGAGCTATAGCGATATGATGCTGGTTGCCGAGGTGCTTCGCGGCAAGCAGATTGATACGATGGTTGAATTTGGCATCGCTCCGGGCAGCCGTCAGGTACTGGAGATGCTGGCGCGGAATGGCGCGCTGGCCGATATGATCGCCGCGGGGGCACGGATTATCGAATCCGGCTGCGGACCGTGCATCGGGCAGGGATTTTCTCCCGCCGACGGCGTGATAACGCTGCGGACGTTTAACCGGAATTTCGCCGGACGGACGGGGACTAAAGGCGATATGTGCTATTTAGTCAGCCCTGAAACGGCGGTCGCCTCGGCGATTATGGCCGAGATTGTTGACCCCCGCAATCTGCGAACGCTGATGGGGATTAAATATCCGAAGATTAAAGTACCGCGTGAGTTTTTGATTGATGACAGTATGCTGGTTGAGCCGGTACCGCTGGATAAAGTTCACGAAACACAGGTCCATCGCGGGCCGACAATTGTTGTTCCTGAATCGCCTAAGCCGTTGCCGGAAAATCTGGACGGCAGAGTTTTGCTTAGATGCGGCGACAAGATTACCACTGACCATATTATGCCAGCGGGCGCATTTTTGAAATATCGTTCCAATGTGCCGCAATATTCCAAATACGTTTTCAATTGTTTCAACCAAGAGGGCAAGCCGACGTTTGCCGAACGTGCGATGCATCTTAAGTCGCAGGGGTTTGACGGGATTGTTGTCGCCGGCGACAGTTATGGGCAGGGTTCCAGCCGCGAGCACGCAGCGCTATGCCCGATGTATCTGGGTGTGCGGGTGGTTCTGGCTAAAAGCATCGAACGGATTCATAAGGCCAATTTGATCAATTTTGCGATTGTGCCGATGGAGTTTGCCGATCCGGCGGATTATGATAAAATCAATCCGGACGATGCGATTGCGATTCCTGAATTGCTGGCGGCGCTGCAGGGGCGGGATACGGTTGAAATTCGGAATACGACCTGCGGCGTTACGTTTAAGGCGAAACTTGCGCTGACGTTGCGGGATCGGGATATTCTGCTGAACGCGGGCCTGCTGAACTATACCAAAAAAATGGCGGGCCGGCGATGACCTCTGGCAGCGGCAAGGCCATTGCCATTTTCGGAACGAGCAAAGCGGTCGACGGCGAACCGGTATTTCAATTGGCGTATCAGCTTGGGTGTCAGTTGGCGGCTGCGGGCTTTGTTGTCATCAATGGCGGCTATGGCGGTACGATGCGGGCTTCAGCGCAAGGCGCTGCCTCGGCGGGCGGGCGTGTGGTTGGCGTAACTTGCAAGGCATTTGGCCGCAGTAAAGCCAACGATTCTATTACGACCGAAATTTCAACCGACTCCCTTGATCTGCGGCTGGGGAAATTAATTGAATTGGGAGATGGGTATGCGGTGTTGCCCGGCGGGACGGGGACGCTGCTGGAACTGGCGCATATCTGGGAGCATAAAAACAAAGGCTTCGAAACCGCCGGTAAGCCTATTGTGGTTTTTCGGGAGTTCTGGGAGCCGGTGGTACGGGCGATGGTTCAGGCCGATCCGCGCTGTGCCGAATGTATTACGATGGTTGACAACGCTGGCCAGGCGGTTGACGTGTTGGTCAGACATTTTCAGGCGACTCTAAAATGAGGCAATGTGTGAAATTAGGTTTTGTTTTTTTTGCTGCTTTGGCTGCATCGCTGCAGGCCGAGACGCTGATGCCGGAAGGCTTTGTAATCAATGGGATTGATGGTGTTGCGGTAAAAAGCGAAACGTCAAATGAGGACTGGTCATTTGTGACCTCTGTGGAATTGACGTATATGAAGACCGTTCTTGCCAAAGACACCCTGCTGCCGATATTGCCTTCGAATGGCCGGGGACAGATACAATCTATCGCTCAGGACAAGGCGAAGATTCCGGTGCGTATCTGGGGCATATTGACGCAATACCGCAAGAAGAATTATCTTTTCCCAATTCAGGTTTTGCCGCTGACGGTGTCGGCTCCAACGCCAGTTGAATCGAAACCTTTGCCGTCGGCGGATCCGACCAAGACCGACCCCAATGCCGATCCCAATACCGATGAAGTGATGCCGGCGGAATTGCTGGCAATTCTGCGTTCGCAGCAGCGGGTGGACTTGGCGCAGCTTAGTGAAGTGGTAGCGACACAGGAAACAACGGCAGTTGCGTATGAACGCGAATCTTCACTGATCGGCAAGGCCGGGTACATTACGCTGGGCGAGACGAAACAATTTATTCCGGATGCGTTCGGCAGGAAGATCGAAAAAACGAGTTTTATTCTTCTGCCCTGTTTGACACTGGAAAATACGGAAGAACGGCTCTCTCGCGGTTTGGGCCGGTATCGGTATACGATTTCCGGAATTATGACCCCGTGTCAGGGCAAAAACTACCTGCTGCTGTATCGAGCGGTTCGCACCTATTCCAATCATAATTTTACTCCCTAAGCGGGTAAGGATTCTCTGTGACTGAAACACTGCAAGCTATTTTGATGGATTCCAAGGATGCCGAATTCGAGACGAAAGTTCGCGGTCTGCTCGCGGAACACTCGATGCGGTCATTTCTTCAAACCCGCCAGGAACTGGCACAGAGCGTTCGCGGGATTGTTGACGATGTGGGTCGGCGCGGCGATGCGGCAGTTTCGGATTACACTGAGAAATTCGACAAAATCAAGCTCAATGCCGGGCAATTTCGCATACCACCTGAACAATTGAAACAGGCTCATGCAAGTCTGGACAAAGACCTGCTGGCTTCATTGCGAAAGTCGATTGCCAATGTCCGGCGGTATCAGTCGGAGATTTTCATCGGCAATCAGCCAACGCATCCGGGGATTCGCTATCGGCCGCTTCGGCGGATAGCGGTCTGCATTCCCGGAGCCAGCGCTCCATTACCCAGCACGGTGATTATGACGGCGGTTCCGGCGCAGGTTGCCGGAGTTAAAGAAATCGTTGTTCTGTCGCCCCCGCGATATCAGGGGAGCATTCATCCGGTGATTCTCGGATTATGCCACGAATTGGGGATCAGCGAGGTCTATCGCCTTGGCGGCGCGCAGGCGGTTGCCGCGGCGGCATGGGGAACTGAGACGATTGCTAAAGTGGATAAAATTGTCGGCCCCGGACACGATGTCGTGCAGCTTGCCAAAAAGGAAGTCTATGGACTGGTGGATATTGATTCATTCGCCGGGCCCAGCGATGTGCTGATTGTCGCCAATGAGCAGGCCAACCCTGCGTGGGTTGCCGCCGACATGCTCAGTCAGGCCGAACATGACCCCGGAGCGGGCATACTCGTTACCCACAGCCGCCAACTGGCCGAGCAGGTCCTGGCGGAATTGGAAAAGCAAATTCCGACCCTGGCTCGCGCCGAAGCGACGCGAAAATGCCTTTTGGCATACAGCGGTATTGTCGTCTTAAAAACGATGGATCAGGTGATCGACTGGGCGAATGCTTTTGCCGCCGAACATTTGCAGGTGCAATGCGGCGATGACAGCGCGGCCATCAGCGAGCGTCTGCTTAACGCCGGCGCGATATTTATCGGGCCGTTTAGTCCGGTGGCGGTTGGCGACTATATCGCCGGCCCAAGCCATACACTGCCGACGCGGCAGACAAGCACTTTTTTCAGCCCGCTAAGCAGCAATGATTTCGTGAAATCCACCAGCGTCATTTGTTATGACAAGGCCGCTTTCACGCGAGACGCCGGCGATGTGATTCGGTTGGCGCAAACCGAAGGGCTGGATGCCCACGCGCGGAGCGTGGAGATAAGAAAGAACCCAGGGACTCAAGAACACAAGAATGTAGGAATGTAGGAATACAGGGATATAGGTTTTTCTACGAACTAAGAACTAAGAACTTTCAAGAGGATATAATGGGAGAACGCGTTGTAAAAAAGACAATTAAGCCGCTGGATATGGAAACGGTTTTGCCGCTGATTAAAATGGCGGTCGAGGAAGATTTCGGCCACGGCGACCCGACCAGCGAGCTTTCCATCTCGGAAGATGAAGTGGGCAAATCCTACTTAGTAACGCGGGAGGAAATCGTCGTTTGCGGGATGGAGCTGATTAAGCATATCCTTAGGCAGTATGACGAACGGCTCAAGCTCCGCATTCTGATTGAAGACGGCTGCCGTGCCAATGTCGCCAATCGGCTTGGCGTAATCGAAGGCCCTGTCCGTGCGATGCTGTCGGCCGAACGGGTGGTGCTCAATTTCCTCCAGCGGCTGTGCGGGATCAGCACGATGACCTGGAAATATGCCAATGCCATTCGCGGCACCAAAGCCAAAATTTACGATACCCGCAAAACCATCCCCGGCTGGCGCGAACTGGAAAAGTACGCCGTCCGCTGCGGCGGCGGATTTAATCACCGGATGAATCTCGGCGAAGCGGTGATGTTTAAGGATAATCACTGGACGGAACTGGGGGAAAAATTCGAGCCGAAGCTGTGCAAGATGGTCGAACAGGCCCGCCAGTACAAGGGCGTCAAATTTGTGGAGGTCGAAGTTGATCACGTCGATAACCAGCTTGACCGGGTTTTGACGATTCCGGGGATTGATGTGATTTTGCTGGATAATATGGGCCAGTGGCAGCTTAAACACGCCGTCCAAATGCGCAATCAAATGTGCGGCAAGACCCCCTTGCTCGAAGCCAGCGGCGGGGTTACGCTCAATAATGTCCTGGCAATTGCCTCCTGCGGCGTGGATCGCATCTCCATCGGCGCCATCACCCACTCTGCGGTGGCGGTGGATATTGGGTTGGATCGGTAAAGGCAAAATTAAAAATCAAAAAGCAAAGATAAAAAATACAGATTAAAATTCTAAAATGCTCTGTGGAAAAGTTCAAATCATGTGTCGCCCCGCTGGGGCTTGGGGCTTAAGAGTTCCCTTTTCCGGGGGTTTACACCCCCGGCTATTATATTGCGACCCCGCCGGGGTCTTAAAAACAAGTCTGTAGGGTGGGCTATGTCCACGCGGTTATTATTTTTCTGGTGTAAAAGGGTTATTGTTCTCGCGCAAAATAACACGTCTTTGTTATGGATAAACTTTCAATTGTTGCCATTCAATCGGGGTTAAAGACCTCTCGTCTTGGGCGGCGAATTATCCTGCTGGATATGGCCGCAAGCACCAATGACGCGGCGTGGGGGTATATGGGGCAAGGGGGTTGCGATGGGTTGTGTGTGCTTGCCGAGCAGCAGACGGCCGGACGGGGACGACGCGGGCGCATCTGGCACAGTCAATTCGGGCAAAGCATTCTGTTTTCATTGCTTATCTCCGCAAGCAACTGTTCTCCGTCGCTGCTGACGCTGGCGGTGCCGGTGGCGGTCGCGGAGAGCATCGCGGCGATATGCCGTTTGGATGCGGCGGTCAAGTGGCCCAATGATATTCTATTAAACGGCAAAAAAGTCGCCGGTATTTTGATTGAATCCCGAAAATCCGGCGGGCAGGAGTTCTTTGTTGTGGGCATTGGCGTTAATGTCCATCAGGATAAGTCATTTTTCAGTGCTCAGCCGATGGATTCCCCGGCAACCAGCTTAGATATCGAATCCGGCCGGCACGTCGATAGGAATATTTTTGTTCGGACGCTGCTGGAGCGGATGGAATATTGGTTGGGGGTTGCGGGCGGCAGCGTGGGCAAAGCCCACCTTACGAATGTGGTCGATGAGTGGAAACGTCGCAATCGACAGATTGGGACGCGGCTTTCACTGGAATCGGATGGGCAAATCTATTGCGGCACCTGTCTTGGGATTGACCCTGCGGAAGGGTTGATAGTTCAGCTGGACTCAGGAGCGATTCGCGTCTTTTCGCCGGCGACAACCACGCTGATCAAGAACCCGGCACAAGATTGAAAATAACCGTGAATTGACCTTCGCCAGCCAGCCTAAATTATCAGCATTCCCAGCGAAAGCACGACGAATCCCCAGACTCGGCGTATCCAGCCCGGCCGGCGGAGTGGACCAAACCCTATGCCGCCCTCCGTAACCCATTCTTTAACAATCGCCGCATTGTGCTGTAAAACAGAGGACGGGCGTTAAAA
Source organism: uncultured Pirellulales bacterium (assembly GCA_964630865.1). Lineage (GTDB taxonomy): Bacteria > Planctomycetota > Phycisphaerae > Sedimentisphaerales > Anaerohalosphaeraceae > Anaeroglomus. The sequence continues at coordinate 6,158 of CAZVXR010000176.1, forward strand.
GAAGTTGAAAATTAATGGCCTGCGACTATAATGGGCGGTCATTCGATGATGGCTTTTTTAAGTCTACTCTAACAAGGACGTAACTATCTATGGATAATAGAGATAACGTGAGCCCAGACGGTGCAAAACCGAATTGCCAGGACGATGACGAAATCAATCTTGCTGATTACTGTCTTGTTTTATGGAAACGCAAGGTTTTTATTCTGCTGGCGACCGTTTTGCCGGCGGTATGTGTGGCCGCTGCGCTGATGCTTTTGCCAAGAGATTATACCGTAACCTACGTTTATGATGTGGGCAACTGGGAATTGACTGAGAAAAATTACGCCCTGCTGCTCAACCGGTTCTACAGCGAAGATAATCTGACCCGGCTAACGGGGAAATTGCAGAAAAACGGGCTTGAGAAATACGCCAAAGCTCTGGGCAGCAGTGCCCAGC
>CAZVXR010000177.1:0-3893 GCA_964630865.1 uncultured Pirellulales bacterium
ACAATAACTAAAACCATTCGCTTCATTTCTTGAATCCTTTCTTTAACTCAATCGTCTTTGCGCATATATTTTTTGAATTCTTATGTCTGCGCATAACAATACCTATTTCGTGCTATAATGTCAACCATAAAAACAAAAAAAGTCTGGCGGTCTCTGACGGCAACGGACAAGCTATTATCAGCGATCAAGGCGATTTGCTACCGGTGGGTGCAGGGAAAATCCTTTACATTCCGCCCCATACCACCCATAATATACGCAATAGTGGAACTGAACCGTTAACTTATATCTATTGTGTAGCCCCGGTTGGAAACTATGAAACCCAAAATAAATAAAGTAGAACGAATCGGCATATCAATTGAGACAGACCTGTTAAAGAAATTTGACCGCCAGATTGATCGGAAGGGCTACGAGAACCGCTCGGAAGCCTTTCGGGATTTAATCCGTATCTCTTTGTCAGAACAAGCGTTAGAGAATCCAAAATCGGACGCGGTTGCGGGGCTTTTTCTGGTTTATGACCACCATACGACGGGATTGAGCGGTAAACTGAATGAAATGCAGCACAGCCACTATTACCAGGTTATAGCCTCGACCCACATCCATTTGGATCACCATAACTGCTTGGAAATTATCATCTTAAAAGGCAAAGCCGGCGAAATTCAGAAATTAGCCGATGCCATGGCCGCAATCAAGGGGGTAAAAATCAGTAAAGTCAATCGGATGGGGCTTGCGGACTGAGAATGCCGACGACGAACTGACGAAATTAGGATCAGGCTGATGGTCAGTGGTAATGGATGGTTACGTTGTCCCGGCCGCCGTTTGCGGTGCGGCTAAGTTTGTAGCGAAGAATCCACATTCGAACGGCGTAGCCAATGGCGGAAAAACCGGCAATAAAAAATACCGCCGCCGCGATGAACGCAAACACATCCCGCAGGATAAACACCAGCATCCCGAAGCCGATCAAAAACAGCCCTGTGAGCAGGCTGCCTTTAATCAGCGTCCCGGAAATCTGGTTCGATATGGGTTGTGAAAAGAAAAATCGAAACATTAATATAGCCTTTCTGTTGATCCTGCGCAATTTAAGATTATTCTTTGCCGCAAAATCAAAGATTAAAAATCAAAAAGCAAAAATACAAATCAAAAATTAAAAAGAGCAGACGTCTGTGAATAAGAGACGCTGGATGCTTTTATGATACCACAAAGGTCTACCGTTCGGTTAATCTTTTCAGTATTAACTATTTTTGATTTTTGCTTTGTAGTTTTGATATTTACTTTTTGATATTTTATTTTTTTAATACTTCCGCAATCGCAGTACACAGCGGCTGCATATTCGTCTTGGTCATCCCGGCAACATTCATTCGTCCGCCGCCGACAATATAGACGCCGTATTTTTCTTTGAGCGTTTTAACCTGCTCATCGCTAAGCCCGCTAAAGGAGAACATCCCGTATTGCGTAGTCAGGAATGAAAAATCCTGTTTGACGCCTTTGGCTTTGAGTGTTACGACAAACAGCTCGCGCATTTCCTTAATCCGGCGGCGAATATCCGCCACTTCCGCTTCCCACTCCTTACGCAGGTCGGCATTGCTCATAATCGTCGTTACCACCGCCCCGCCATGGCTTGGCGGATTGGAATAAATCACACGAATTGTAACCTTTAAATGGCTAAACGCTTTGTCCACCGCGTCTTGGGCTGTACCTTTGAGGGTAATGGCGCCGACACGTTCATTATACAAGCCGAAGTTTTTGGAAAATGAACTGCATACCACCATCTCGGCAACTGCCGCAGCCAGAATTCGCACGCCCTCGGCATCTTCTTCCAGCCCGCGTCCAAGTCCCTGATAGGCAAAGTCCACCAGCGGCAGCAATTCTTTTTTCGCAACCACCGCGGCAATCTGCTTCCACTGCTCCGTCGTTGGGTCGATGCCGCTGGGATTGTGGCAACAGGCGTGTAATACCACAATATCGCCGGAGTTCATCGCATTCATCGCCGCCAGCATCTCGGCAAAATCGAGACTGCGGGTCTTCGCGTTATAATAGGCATACTTGCCAACGGTAAAGCCCGCGGCGGCAAACACTCCATTGTGGTTAGGCCATGTCGGGTCGCTGACCCAGACTTTGGCAGTGGGTTTGAGTTTTTTTAGGAATTCGCCCGCCACCCGCAGAGCGCCCGTCCCGCCGGGAGTATGAGCGGTAGCAGCAAAAACCGTGTTTTCCTTGCCAAAAACCAATTCCTGAACGACCTTACCATACGCCGGAGCGCCGGGGATCGGCAGATAATTTTTGGTCTTTTCAGTCTCGACAAGCTTTTTTTCGGCCATCCGGACGGAATTCATAATCGGGGTATTACCTGCTTCATCTTTATAGACACCCACGCCGAGGTTGATTTTGTTGGGGTTGGGGTCTTTGTTAAACGCATCGGTTAGCCCCAAAATCGGGTCGGCCGGTGCCATTTCCAGCTTTTCAAACATTATTGACTCTCCTATATCTGATTTTATCGTTTTTGGCGTTCCAAAACCCGCAAGCTTATACCGTCTCAGGGACAAATTTGCAACTGTTAATTCTGCGTTGGTACAACTTAAACTTCTTTAATATAATGCATCTCTTTATTTAGATTATTATTTATCAATATCTTTCTTGACTTTGCTTGCCGAGACAGAGACAATACTCCGTTCTTGCGCAGCGGCGCAGGGTAACGACAAAAACGAAAACGAAAGGATAACTGGTATGAAATTGTGTATAGTTCTGCTAATTAGCACAGTGATTGCGTTGGGCGCCAGCGCCAACGCAGCCGAAAAGAAAACCGAAACCCCTGCGGCCAAGCCTGCCGAAGTGAAAAAAGCCGAAACTGCAAAACCTGCAGCCGCCAAACCCATCGAAGTTGCGGCAGCTCCGGTCGAACCCAATAAGCCTGCCAAACCGGCTCCCAGGCCAGTTGATCCCAATGCAACCGTGGTTACCATCAACGGCAAAGTCCTGAAAGAAAAAGACTTCGCCCAGGAAATCAACAAGGGCGTTGAAGCCCAGAGCAAGCGTATGGCAGGATCGGGCTGGCCGATGAACGATGAAACCAAAGCGATGATGGCCGAACAGGTGCGCGGCCAGGTCGTCGAGATGGCCGTCGATAAAGAATTGATGAACGAACAGCTTAAGGCTAAAAAAGTCGATGTCAATGACACTCAGGTCAACGCCCGCTTCGATGAAATGGTCAAAGACTCCGGCCAGAAACTCGAAGAAATTGAAGCCATACTGGCCCAGCAGGGCGCATCGATCAAAGATGTCAAAGAACAGGTTAAATTCCAGTTGGGCGTCGAAAAACTGTACGAACTTGATCCTTCCTACAAAGCCGTCACCGATGCCGACGCCAACAAGTTCTACACCGACAATCCGCAGTATTTCCAGCAGCCCGAACAGGTGCAGGCCAGTCATATCTTAGTGAAAATCGATGAAAAAGCTGACGAAGCCGCGAAAAAGGCTGCCAAAGCCAAAGCCGAAGACCTTCTCAAGAAAGTCAAAGCCGGCGGCGATTTCGCGGCTCTTGCCAAAGAAAACTCCGATTGCCCCAGCAAAGAACGCGGCGGCGACCTGGGACTATTTGGACGCGGACAAATGACTCCGCCCTTTGAAACCGCTGCTTTCGCAATGAAAGTCGGCGATATCAGCGACATCGTTGAAACTCAGTTCGGCTACCACATCATCAAACTGACTGACAAAAAAGAGCCTAAGACCACCACCCTTGCCGAGGCTAAGCCGAAAATCATGAACCATCTGAAAAGTCAGGGAATGGGACAGTTCTCAAACAAACTCCGCCAAGACCTGAAAGCCAACGCCAAGATTGAATGGTCGCCGGAAGAAAAAGTCCGTCGCGATCTGAGAGAAAAAGAAAAACAGGAAAAAAT
>CAZVXR010000178.1:0-6041 GCA_964630865.1 uncultured Pirellulales bacterium
ACTGCCAGAAATGAACAGACTACAAAAACAAACGTTCTCATAATTTGACCCTCCAAAATTTTTATTGTTTAACATTTTCTCCCCGACGGACTGAGCCGCCGGATACATTAAAAAGAAGTCATTTTGTGCCTACTATTATACAAAAAAGATTTTGACCTTGTCAAATAGTTTTTAAAGATTTTTTAGTGTTTTTCGAGGGTAAGGAGGAGGGTTTTCCTTGCCTTTTTGGGGTATAGACCATATACTCCGGCAAAATTCAGTAAGTATTTTAGATAAGGATAATTAAGCAATGATTACGATCAACGAGAATTTTCTGAAACTCAAAGCGGGGTATTTATTCCCCGAAATCGGCAGACGCGTTAAGGCGTATGCAAAAGCCAACCCCGCGGCACAGATCATCCGTCTGGGGATCGGTGATGTAACCGAACCTCTGCCGGAAGCGGTCATTAAGGCGATGCACAAGGCGGTTGATGAAATGGCCAAAAAAGAAACATTTCATGGCTATGATGACGGCGGCGTAGGGTACGATTTTCTCAGGCAGGCGATTTCGGACAATGATTATAAATCCCGCGGCGCAACGATTGAGCTGGATGAAATTTTTGTTAGCGATGGCGCCAAACCCGACACAGGTAATTTTCAGGAAATTCTTGGAATAGATAACATCATTGCTGTTACAGATCCTGTCTATCCGGTTTATGTGGATACCAATGTGATGGCCGGCCGCACGGGTGAGTGCGACGCCAATGGCCGGTATGGGAAGATTGTCTATCTGCCCTGTACGGCGGACAATCAGTTTGTCCCTGCATTGCCGCAAGAGAAAGTTGACATTATCTACCTGTGCTATCCCAACAATCCGACCGGCGCGACGGCGACCAAAGAACAACTCAAAGTGTGGGTCGATTACGCACGTAAGAATAAGGCTCTAATCTTATTTGATGCAGCGTATGAGGCTTTTATTCGGGATGCGTCACTGCCGCATTCGATTTATGAAATCGATGGAGCTAAAGAGGTTGCTATCGAGTTCCGCAGCTATTCCAAGACGGCGGGTTTTACCGGCGTTCGCTGCGCGTTCACGGTTGTTCCCAGGGGCGTGGTTGCCTATACGAAAGCAGGACAGGCGGTGGAATTGAATCCTATCTGGAAGCGCCGTCATTGTACTAAGTTTAATGGTGTTAGTTATATTACCCAAAAGGGCGCAGAAGCGGTCTATAGCCCCGAAGGCAAAGTTCAGAACCGCTGCATCATCGACCTGTATATGGCCAATGCCGCAACGATGGTGGACTCGCTGACAAAGATGGGCTATAAAGTGTATGGTGGACGCAACGCACCGTATGTGTGGCTGAAAACCCCAAATGGCGTCGGCTCGTGGGAATTTTTCGATATACTGCTCAATAAAGCTAATGTTGTCGGAACCCCCGGCGCAGGCTTCGGCGCCGCAGGCGAAGGCTACTTCCGCTTGAGCGCATTTAACCAGCCCGGCAAAGTCAAAGAAGCGATGGAACGAATTGCAAAGTTATTTTAAAACTCAAAATTAAAAAGCAAAATGACATATCAAAATTCAAAAAGACTGCGTTGTGTCGGCCCAATTAAAGACGGCACAAATAGTTCTCTTTGTTGCAGTGCTTCTTATTTTTAATTTTTACATTGTCATTTTGATAATTGCATTTTGATTTTTGATTTTGGATGAAATGAATGGCTGAATTGACAATAGCTTATATTGGTCTTGGCTCTAATCAGGGCGATAGAGAACTTTATATTCAGTCGGCGATAGAGATGCTGTCGCAATCGCCGGGCATACAAATAATCCACAAAAGCACACTTCAGGAAACAGCGGCGTTGTCGATATCAGCCGAACAGCCGGATTATCTCAATGCTGTGGTAGAAATTAAAACGCCGCTTACGCCGATGAATCTGTTTAAGGCATTGCAGGAAGTTGAGATTCGTCTTGGGCGGGTGCGTGTGGAAAAATGGGGACAACGCACGATTGACCTTGATATCTTGCTCTATGGCAACCAGGTAATTAGCGAACCGTCGTTGTGTGTGCCGCATCAGCAGATGCATTTGCGGAGCTTTGTCTTAGATGGATTGGTGGAGTTATGTCCCGACCGTGTGCATCCGGTACTGCAGCGAACCATTGCAGTGCTTGCCAAACGGCTTAATGGACAGAATTTCGCGTCCAATCCAGCGCGGCCGCAGTTGGTTTCCGTTGCGGGTCTGATTGGTGTTGGCAAAACAACGCTGACACGTGGGCTGGCGGAACAGTGGGGCGGCGATGGCATTTTTGAAGAATATGATAAAAACCCATATCTGGCTAAGGTTTATGCCGGTGCCAAAGAATTGGCTCTTGATTCGGAATTGTATTTTCTTTCCAGCAGCATTCGGCAGCTTTCGCCGGAAACGCTTCAGGCCGGGCAGATTTATGTGAATGATTATGTGTTTGAAAAAGCCCGGATTTATGCCCGAAGCTGGCTGGAGGCTGGGCAGCTTGCCGAATATGAGGCAATTTATCCGGAGCAGCATAAAAAAGCCGTCCCGCCCACGGCGGTAATTTTTCTGGAAGATACGATAGAAAATTGTCTGGAACGGATTCATCGCCGCCAGCGGCCGTTTGAGCAGGGGATTCAAATAGAGTTTCTCAAACGGCTTGCAGGCTGGTATAATGAGTTATTTGAAAGCTGGACGGCCTGTCCGGTGATTCGGATTCGGGCGCAAGAGTGCCATACGCCTGAACAGGTGCACACGCTGGCAAAAGAAATTCGCAGCTATCTTGCGAGAAAGGACAACGATCTATGTTGGTAGTTCATACCATAAAAGATATTCGCGATGCGGTCGCCGAAGCGCGGCGGCAGGGCAAGACGATTGGATTTGTTCCGACGATGGGGGCATTGCACACAGGGCACCGCTCACTGATTCAGCGGGCACGAGCCGAGTGCGGCTATGTCGTGGTCAGTATTTTTGTTAATCCCACCCAGTTTGGGCCCACCGAGGATTTCGATAAATACCCACGGACGCTCGACGAGGATAGCAAGCTCTGTGCGGCGGTCTGGGCAGATTGCATTTTTGCCCCATCGGCTGAGGAAATGTACCCCCAAACAAACCTGTCTTGGGTTGAAGTTGAAAAACTGACCGAAAGACTGTGTGCGGTGTCCCGTCCCGGGCATTTCCGCGGGGCAATGACGGTTTGCGCCAAACTATTTCATATTGTTCAGCCTGATATGGCTTTTTTCGGTCAAAAAGATGCCCAGCAGGCCGCGGCGATCTGCCGCATGGTCGAGGATTTAAATTTCCCGATGCGGGTTGAGGTCTGTCCGACGGTACGAGAAGCCGATGGGTTGGCAATGAGCAGCCGCAATCGGTACCTGTCGCCGGAAGATCGAAAGCAGGCAATCTGCCTCTATAATGCCTTAAATATGTGCAAGCAGCGGGTTAAAGAAGGTACGGTTGGGGCAGCGAAATTGGTCGAACAGATGGCCGTTGTGATTGCGGAAGCAGGTGTGCAGGCGGAATATATAGGCATTGTAGATGCAAAAACGCTACAACCTATTGAGACGATAAATGGCGATTGCCTTGTGGCGCTGGCTTGTCGAGTAGGCCCCGCCCGCCTGATTGACAATATGCTTATCTTCTTGAACCCGCTCCGTTTTCAGCTATAATGGTTTGCTGTTAACCATTTATTGAGAAAGATGATTCGATGTTTTTGAAAGTGTTAAAAGGCAAACTGCATCGCGCCCGGGTTACCGGGTCGCAGATTGATTACCCCGGCTCGATTGGGATTGATTCCGATATGCTCAAAGCCGCCGGGATTAATGTCTATGAAGAAGTGCTGGTTGCCAATGTAACCAATGGTCAGCGGGTCGAAACGTATGTCGTTCCAGCTCCTGCTGGCAGTGGAGAAATTACCGTTTTGGGCGCCGCGGCGCGATTTTTCGATCCCGGCGATATCATTATCATTATGAATTTTGCCTATCTTACGCCGGAGGAGCTAAAGGCGCACAAGCCCAAAGTTCTTGCCTGCGATGAAAATAATCATTTCAAAATGATGGACTAAGCCGAACCGATGCATCCGGAACTTTTTGAAATCCCACTGATTCACCTGACGGTCAAAAGTTACGGAACGATGATGGTTATCGGGTTCCTGGTTGCGATGTGGGTGTTGCGCCGGATGGCCAGGCGTGCCGCGTTGAACTCGGAAGTACTTTCCAATGCCGCCCTCTATGCATTGATTGCCGGCGTGATTGGCGCCAGGCTGTTCTATGTGATTCATTACTATCCGCAGTTTCAGGATCGTCCTTCTTCTATCTTCGCCGTCTGGCAGGGCGGGCTGGAGTTTTTGGGCGGCGTGATTTTGGCTGTCGCTTTTCTACTGTATTATCTTCGGAAAAACAAACTTTCCTTATTGATTTGTTTCGATATTTTCGCGGTGACGTTGATGATCGGTTCAGGATTTGGCCGGGTGGGCTGCCTGCTCAATGGCTGCTGTTATGGCAAAATCACCGAATCTCCCATCGGTATTCGTTTTCCTTACAATTCTTTCGCTTACAATGATCAGGTCTTTCCTGACCCGCAGCGCAATCGCCTTGAGCCGTATCTAAAGCTTGACGATTCATTTTTCGGCTGGCTGTCCGACGATGGTAAAACGTGGATACAAGCCAAGCCCCAAGATAAATACAAGGCCTCGTTAAAGCCGTATAAGATGCTCACCGATGAGCAAAAAGAAATGGTTGCAGGCCCATACCGCTGCCTGAAAGTACTTCCAACCCAACTATTTGACAGCGGCTACACGCTTACGCTGGCCGGAGTTATGTTTTTGTTCTGGCGATTCTGGGCATCGGGTCGTCCGGGACTGACGATGGCCATGATGATGTGGCTGTATGGGATGTGCCGATTTTTCAATGAGACATTTCGGGATGATAATCCGTTCGAGTATGCCTGGTGGACGCTCTACAAAGGCGGCACTATTTCACAAAATATCAGCCTGTATATGATACTCGCCGGGATGTGCCTGACGCTGTTTTTTCTCTTGAAGAAACAAGTCGCACCCAAAGGCAGGTGATCTAATGGCGAAAAAAGTAATTGCAATTCAGGGGTCTTATCGCAAGGGCAGGGTTTCGGACTCGGCAGTCGATGCGGTGCTGCGCGGGGCCGAGTCGGCGGGGGCGGTAACGGAGAAAATCTATCTGATTGATCAACATATCGAGTTTTGCGACAATTGCCGGGCGTGTTGCCAGCAGCCCGGCGAAATGCGGGGGAAATGTGCCCACAAAGACGATATGGATGGAATTTTAGATAAGCTGGAGCAGGCGGATGCGATGGTTTTTTGCTCGCCGATGAATGCGTTTACCGTTACGGCGGTGATGAAACGATTTATCGAACGGCTCACGGTGTACGCGTATTGGCCGTGGAGCAAAGCCAAAGCACCCGGATTCCGAAAAAAAAAGACCAGTACAAAAAAAGCCATTGTCATTAGCTCCAGTGCTATGCCAGCTATTATCGGACGCATATTTGCACGCAACACGCTTTTCCTGTTAAAGTCACTTCCGGCAATTTTTGGTGTAAAGCGGACACAAACACTCTACTTTGGTATGGTAGCGCAGACGCCAGATTCGACATTAACGGATAAGCAATTGCGTAAATGTTTTGAAGCAGGGCGGCGATTAGTTGGATAAACCCATGTCCTGCATTCAATCTAAATTGGACACATTATGTCTTTTGTGTATTTTTGAAAAATAGCCGAAATTTTCTTGCAAAACGAACCGAAAAATATACAATCGTTCGTTCCTGAGTAGGTTTTAGAGAATAAAGATATAGTTTCCAAGAGTAAGGGAAGGTCAAATATCGTATGATTAAAGTAAAGTCTCGTACTGGTGAGTCCGTTCAGCAGATGGTCAAACGGTTTAAAAAGATGTGCGAAAAAGAAGGTCTGATTCGCGACATCAAAAAGGGCGGCTTCTATGAGAAGCCTTCCGAGGTAGGCCGTCGCAAACGGAAAAAATCAGAACGCATGGCGCGGATTTTCAGCAGCAATCCCGCCTAAGGCTTTC
>CAZVXR010000179.1:0-8820 GCA_964630865.1 uncultured Pirellulales bacterium
TTGTCCAGTTCACGCTGAACCAGTACAATGTTAATGGAAAATTCCTCTCTGACAGGAGTATGAACAATGAACAGAATTGCTCAGGTTTATCTATTGATGACCATATTCGTGCTTATGCAGGGATGCAATAGTTACCGATTTATGCCTTCGCATGGCGGCGGCAAGCGATTTGACGAAGAAGAACGCGCCGTTTCTGCCGCGATCAGAAATTCAGTGGCGCAACTGGATATAAAAAACCTGGCCGGCCACAAGGCAAATATAGTGCTGGTAAGTCTCGCACATAATGGAGGCGGATCTATTACCTTGCCCGGTTTTAATTCAGCTTCTGTGGGTTACAATTATAATAGTTCAAGTTATTCTGGTCCCTATATGATTGATAATCAGGGTAGTTATAATGCAAACCTCGGCTATACCCCCAGTGCTTCCGGGTGGCCTACGGTTTTCCCAACCGATCAAGATCTCTCCTACTTAGAGGCTTCCATACAAATGCGGCTGCGTGTTAACGATATCGCCGTAACCGTACCGGACCCTGAGTATGTTCTCTATGTGCTGGTCGACGTTCTTGGGATAAATCGCAGCAAACAGGACAGTTTTGTCGTCTGGAACGAGGTGCTGACAGCCAGCTGTGAACTTACCTACTATATCATAGACACAAAGACAAACAAAGTTGCATTCGGAGCCAAACGAACCAGCGCCGAGGCATCCTACCGCGAATCCAGCATTTTCGGCATGGCGGGATATAAGACCGAACGCTCACAATATCAAACATCGCCCAATTTGATGCCAACTGATAACAATGATCCAGTTATTATTTCTTACAAAACCATCAAAACCCTCGTGCCGCAATCGGAGCATGAAGACGAACCAAAGTTTATCGATCCTCTTTCGCAGGAGTTCCAGGAAGCCCAGGCCAGTACAAATGCAGGTAACTGGCAGGCGGCAGAAGCTCTGCTTTGCAACATTCGTACGGTAAACCCGAATTATCCAGGATTGGCCGCTCTTGCCTCCCAAGTAGAAAATGAAAAAGCAAAGAGCAAGCTACCCGCTTCTGCACCTGCCCTGACTGCTGAGCCTGCACCGACCCCTGCACCTGTACCCACTGCAGAGCCGGTGCCAGCTCCTGCACCTGTACCGACTGTGGAGCCTGCACCAACTCCTACATCCGCTCCGACATCAAAATTATTTCAGCCGCAGGTCGACAACCGAAATCGGATGAATCTTTTTCAAGTAAGTTAGCCTTTGCCGCCGGGAATATCTGACCGAGATACACTCGGCCAGTGCGAAAAAAACACTTGTGTCTGGAAATGTTTCAGTAAAATGAGGATACCAATGAAATTTAATAGAGTCGTGTGGGTCACACTAACCTTTGTTTTACCTGTTTTGCTAAGCGCCTGCGATCGCAACACCCCGACGACGGATAAAACCCGGTTGGAACTCAAAGAGACAAAGGCTGCCCTTGCAAACACACAAGCGGCTCTTAAAAAAAAGGAGGGGGAACTGAAAGACCTGCAAAGCCAGAAGCTGTCTTTGGAAGATCAGCTTGAAAAATCAACGACAAGACTAAAATCCACACAGCAGGCCTTTGACAAACTGCAGCTGCGGGCTAATCTGCTTATAAAAGAATTGGAAACCACCAAAACCGAAATGACCGCCATGACCCGCAAACGGGATCAGCTTCAGCAGCAAGTACGAATGCTCACCAAGACAAAAGAAAAAAATGCTGTAACCCCCCAGTTAGCCCCAGTTTCTCCTGCCGATATTCCCAAAGTACAGGAAGAGATTCAACAAAAACCGCAGACAGATAGTACCTCGCATAATACGGATATTCCCCAACAAAATGCTGCTTTGAGTCAAAAGCTTCAGGAAGCTGAAAGCTATATTGGCGTAGGCAACTGGCAGGCCGCTGAACGGCTGCTTTGGGAAATTCGTGCCATCGATGCAAGTTATCCGGGACTGGATACGCTCAATTCAAGAATCCAAAACCTAAAAGCTCTACAAAACGGGCTAATGCAAACGCCAGGGCCGTAGAATGATTCCGTAAGATAACTGAGTCTTGTTTCATACAATACCCGTTGTATATCAAATGTTTTGAAATTAAGGTAGTATGCCTGAATTTAAAATCCATAGTCCGTTTCAGCCGCAGGGCGATCAGCCTGGGGCAATCGATAAATTGACTGGATGGCTCAACGAGGGTCATCCCAGACAAACCCTGCTGGGCGTTACTGGCAGCGGCAAGACATTCACCATGGCCAACGTCATTGAGCAACTTAGACGGCCTGCACTAGTGGTTTCTCACAACAAGACACTGGCGGCACAATTATACGAAGAATTTCGTCAACTTTTTCCGGAAAACGCGGTTGAATACTTTGTCAGCTATTACGACTATTATCAGCCGGAGGCCTATATCCCGCAGCGGGATATCTATATCGAAAAAGATGCTTCGCGCAACGACGAACTCGACCGATTGAGACTATCTACAACGACCAGCCTGATGAGCCGTCAGGACGTGATCATCGTCGCCAGCGTATCGTGCATCTTCGGGCTGGGTTCTCCGGAAGATTACAAAGCCAGCGTCATCAGCCTGCGTCTGGGCGACGAAATCGTTCGAAATGAACTGCTCGGACGTTTGGCGGACTTGCAATATGACCGCAATGACATCGACTTTTCACGCGGCAAAATCCGTGTCCGGGGTGACACAGTAGAGCTGTGGCCCTCTTACGAATCTTTCGCTGTGCGGCTTGAATTTTTCGGCGACCAGATCGAAAAAATATCTTACATTAACCCGACCTCTGCCGAAATTCTGGCTCAGGAACATCAACTATTTATCTATCCGGCCAAGCATTATATTATGCCCGCCGACCGGGTTGAATCCGCCTGTCAGAGTATCGCGGAGGAACTCAAAGAGCGTCTTTTGCAACTGCGCCACGAAGGCAAATTGCTGGAAGCCCAGCGACTGGAAGCGAGAACCTTGTATGACCTTGAAATGATTCGCGAGGTTGGATATTGCAGCGGAATTGAAAACTATGCCCGACACATGGCAGGTCTTAAACCCGGCAGCCGACCCTACACACTGCTGGATTACCTGCCGGATGACTTTCTGCTGTTTATCGACGAATCGCATGTAACTATTCCACAGCTTCGGGCGATGTATTCCGGCGACCGCAGTCGAAAACAAGTCCTGGTCGATCACGGATTTCGCCTGCCCAGCGCGATGGATAACCGCCCCCTGCGTTTTGAGGAATTTTACGAGCGATGGAAGCATGTGGTGTTTGTCTCGGCAACGCCGGCTCCATTTGAACTGGAATTAAGCCAGCAGCGTATCGCCGAGCAGATCATTCGACCGACGGGCCTGATTGACCCGGAGATTTTCGTCCATCCGGCACGGGAACAGATTCCGCACCTAATGGATGAAATCAAAAAACGAGTCGCAGTCAAAGAACGAGTTCTGGTTACAACGCTGACCAAACGGCTGGCGGAGGATTTGTCCAGCTATATGACCGGGCAGGGAGTTCGATGCCGGTATCTGCACAGCGACATCATCACGCTCGCGCGGGTGGATATTCTACGCGATTTGCGGAGCGGCGAGTTTGATGTCCTGATCGGGATTAACCTGTTGCGGGAAGGCCTGGATTTGCCGGAGGTGTCGCTGGTGGCGATTCTCGACGCGGACAAGGAAGGCTTTTTGCGAAGCGAAACTGCGCTGGTACAGACGATCGGTCGAACGGCTCGCAATATTAACGCGACCGTATTTTTGTACGCCGACACAATCACGCCTTCGATGAAACGCGCTATGGACGAAACGACCCGGCGGCGAACGCTGCAGCTTGAGTACAACCGTCAGCATGGTATCACCCCGCAGACCATTCAAAAGGAAATCCAGCGCGGCCTGTCGGATGAACTGGGTGCGCGCAAACGCGCCAGAGACGCTATCCATCTGGACGAATCGGCGTTTAATCGAACCGAAATGGTTACGGAACTGGAACGGGAGATGTTTGCCGCCGCCGAAGCTCTGGACTTTGAGCGGGCAGCCTTTTTGCGAGATAAATTAAAAGAACTCCAGGAAATTCCGCAAATGACCGAGACTTCAGCCGCTCCAATTCCGATGACGGCAAAGACCCTAAAAGTAACACAGCAAAACAAACGCAAAAAATAGAACTTCGCCGAGGTCTTCGACCTATTACATTTGCTGGCGAAACCGGCGACGGCCGGATTTGGTTCGGTGATAACGAACCAGGTACAAAGAACCGTAATAACCCAACGTCGCCAAAATGGATCCTATCACAAACCCGCCAATCGTAACTTCCAGACCAATTTTGGCGAAAACAACCGCCAATTCTTTCCAAAATGCCGTACTATGCAGACAACTGAGCATATTTCGGAATGAAAATAAATTGCCCAGCAAGTCAGCAACCTGCGCAGGATCTGTCAGCGATGCCGGATGCAGCCTGCCGACAAAAAAACGCCCCACCAGATACGCTGGCAGATACACCGGAATCAGCGTAAACGGGTTGCTCAGCCAGACCAGAGCTATCGCCAGAGCTTTATTGGCACGAAACAGGATTGACAACCCCAGGGCAATAAGCATGTGAAAGCCCATCAGTGGCGTAAACGCAACCCATAGCCCGACGGCCATCCCGCGGGCGATCCGCTGCGGCGTATCATCCACATGCAAGATACGAAACTTGACAAACCGCGTAAAGGGACGCAGAATGCGCTGCGTCAAGGTCCGTGAACGCAACGTAATCTTCATCTTTGCAACCCCTTCTTTAAAGCTTCCATCGCCTTGTCCCAAACCATCGCTTCGGTGACGTTATGTATGTCGTAGGCGGGATCGTGATCTTCAATCGCGCCGCCGCGGGCTGCCGGATCAATGGCCGCAGCCGCGTCGGGTCTGCCGTAAGGCCCTACTCGCAGCGGATTGGTATGGCCAAAAATCAACACGGTCGGAACGCGCATCGCCTGGGCGATATGCCCCGGACCGGTATCATTTGAGACGACCAATTTAGCGCCGCCCAGCAGCGCCACAAGTTCAGGAATCGTCGTCCGACCGGCCAGATTAAATACAGGCACAGACGCCCCGCGAAGAACTTTTTCAGCCAGCGCCTGCTCTGATGCCGAACCGGCAATCAGAACAGCAAAATTCAGCTCTTTTGCAATTTTATCGGCCAGTCGGGAAAACCGCTCTGCCGGCCAGCATTTTGAGTGGTGCGCCGATCCAGGAACCAGCACTGCATAAGACTTGTCGGCAATTCCCATCTCTCCAAGCTGCCGTCGCAATGCCTGGGATGCTTCTTCCGGCGGAATGATCTGACCTTCGGTCGAGAGAACCTCGCCCCCCGCCGCCGAAACCATCGCGTTGTAGTAATCCACGACATGATAAGACTGCTGCGGCTGAGCAATCCGATGGGTATAGAACAAGGAAGCAAATTCACGAGCGACGCGCATTCCAATTCGCCTCGATGAGTGGGTCGCAAACGCAAAAAAGGCTGTCCGAAATAGTCCCTGAAAGTCAATAACCAGATCAAACTCCCCCCGGCGGATATCCTGAAGAAATACCCTGAAAGCGCTAAACGCTTCAGGAGAATACCACCATTGTCCCAATTGCTTGCGATCAAACAAGATGCGGTCGTGCACCCCCGGCACACAATCCAGAAAAGGTGAAAACTGCTTGCGTATCAGCCAGGTTATCTTCGCTTGCGGAAAAGACTTGCGCAGCGACGACAACGCCGGCAGCGTATGCACAATATCGCCCAATGCCGAGGGTTTAATAATGAGTATATTCCGATACCTAATCACATGGTCCATAACTATTACATAACGTGTTTCCATTTTCCAAAAAAGCATTGTATGCTATAACCCTAAAAAATGCAATTCCACAACCCCGGTGTTTTCAAAAAAATTACCCCAAAAACACCCTTAAGTTTATATTGACAGAAATGTAAACTGGCGGTAACTTACTGGCAGTTAGTTATATATGTCGTTTTATCAGAATACCAAAAACTGAATGAACGGGACTTTGATTATGGATAAGCCATCAATTTCATCTTACATCAGAGGGCGCCTTGATGATATTGTTCGCAAAAAAGAACCCGGACCTTACATTACCATTTCGCGGCTATATGGGTGCGATGGTCTCGAATTCGCCAACCTGCTGATACAAAAACTCAATGGGCGAGATGAACAGCAGCGATGGAAACTGTATTATAAGGATCTGCTCAGGCAGCTTGCCGAAGATACAGGATTAACCGAAGAAATCATCGAAAAAGAACGCGTCGCCAAACCGAGTCTGGTCAAAGACTTCCTTCGCGGCCTGATGCAAGGCAACATCCCCGGCGGCTACGAAATCCGCAAAAGCATTACCACCATGGTCAGGACTGTAGCTTTTGAAGGTCACGCCGTGATTTTGGGACAGGGTGCAACTGCCGCAACCGCCGACCTCGAAAATGGTATCAGCATCCGCATAGAAGCTCCAAAAGAATGGCGCATCGTACGGGTCTGTCTCCGCGAGCAACTATCCAAAGAAGCGGCAACCGTCCGCGTCGACCAAATCGATGCGCAACGGAAGTATCTGCGTGATATCTATGAAAAACAAAATCCCCGCCAGCCTGCGTTCAATCTTCTGCTGGACAATGCCGTTTTTAACAAAGAGCAAATGGTCGACATCCTCTTGTTTGTTTTAGAACAAAAGGGAATTATCCCAAAAATACGACGATAGGGATAAAATTCGACATTATTCTTTCATAAAAAGAGCAATAAAAAACGTGTTTTATATGGACAACGAACAAAAATTCTGTATAATGCTCTTTTTTGAACAATAAAAATGGCAGTCGATGACTGGGATAAAGCATGGAATTGATTAAACAAATTAAGCAGGCTGAGCAGCAGGCTAAAGAAACCGTCGAGAAAGCCAAACGCGATGCAGCCGACATCGCTGAACAAACCAAAAAACGTCGTCAGGAACTGTGCAATCAGGCACAGGAACAGCGACGCAAGGCCATACAGCAGGCAATTGAGGCATCCGAAGTAACAGGCCTAAAAGAGGCTGAAAAACTCCTCAATGAAGGCCGACAACAATGTGATGTTTTATTGAATAAAACCCGCCCTCAATTGGACAATTTGGTCAACAAAGCTATCGGCAAGTTGTGGGAATAGAAGGATTTGCGATAGATTTCGTTAAACTGGATAGATACTTCCGAATAAATCTTTAATAGATAGTAACAGCAGGATTTTACTATGGCTATTGCCCCGATGCAGAAAGTGATGATCGTCGTACACCGCAGTCAGGCGGGACAAGTAGTTTCCGCCCTGCAGGATGCGGGGATTGTACAGATTCTCGATGCCGAACGGGCAATGGTCAGCAAAGAATGGCCCGAATTAGAAACCGAGATCAAACATCCAAAAGACACACAAGAACTTGTTTCTCGGTTAGAAAAGGCCATTGCATTCCTCAAGACACACGCAACGACAAAAGATGGCCGGTCGGTATTTTGCCCCCTGGTTGAAGTGGACAAAAAATCCTATACCGAGATTGTTCTGGGCTCCTCGGCACTGATATTGTTAGACAAAACTGAACGTGTCCAGGCTTCCATTGAAAAGTTGAATAATCAGAAAGAGGCTATTCTCGCTGAAATCCAGAAACTATTGCCCTGGAAAGACTTACAGACTCCTGTAGAACACCTTTCTCAACTGGACACTGCAACCTGTTTTTCGGGACTTATCCCCAATCAGCATTTTGTGGAAGCCGGCAAAGCTGTCGGAGAATTGGGGGCGGCGGTACAGACGGTCGGCGGCAGCATTACCACTCAGCCGTGCCTTGTATTTTGCATGAAAGAATCGGCACAGGATGTGCAGAAGACCCTACGGTCGTTTGAGTTCGAACCGGTCAGCTTTGAAAATATCAGAGATACAATCTCCACTAATCTCGTTCAGCGCGAAAATCGTCTGGCCGAAATCAATGCTGAATTAGCAGATGTTTTCAAAACCGCCGGCGACATTTCCAAGCAAAGGCTGAAATTGGAAATACTGGCTGATCATTATCAGAATTTTCTGGTTCGCAGACAAACTCAAGCCCTTGCTCCCGCAACAGATACCACACTGTTTCTTGAAGGGTGGGTAAAAAAGAAAGACTATCCCCATTTGGCCAAGATGCTTGAGTCGTTTGACGGTGCCGATGTTGCCCCGATAGAGCCGGCCCAAGAGGAAGAAATTCCTGTGGAAATCGAAAACGTCTCGATAGTAAGGCCTTTTGAAACTGTAACCCGTCTTTACGGGATGCCGATTCCATCATCCATTGATCCCACGGTATTTTTGGCACCCTTTTTTGCGATTTTCTTCGGCCTGTGTATGGCCGATGGCGGCTATGGACTGATCCTGGTTGCAATTTTAGCCTGGGCGATAAAGAAAACTCAGGGCGATAAGAAAATCTTATGGATGCTGCTGGTCTGCGCCATTACGACCACACTGGCAGGAGCCATCACCGGAAGCTGGTTTGGTGATGCCGTAACATCGCTGATTCCCCAAAGCAGCATGTATTATGCTCCTCTTGACGGGATACGTCAGAAAATTATGCTTTTTGACCCAATGACTCAGCCGATGACATTCTTCCTGTTATCGCTTGGAATCGGCTATTTCCAAATACTATGCGGTCTTTTCATTGCCCTTTTTGCCAATTTATTTAAGAAAGACTTCGCCGCGGCGTTCTGGGATCAATTTGTGTGGATTCTCCATCTAAATAGTCTGCTGTGCCTGGGGCTTGCCGCAGGCGGGATATTGCCTGCTTATCTATCTAAACCCTGCGGCATCCTCGCGATTTTCACCTCG
>CAZVXR010000180.1:0-2420 GCA_964630865.1 uncultured Pirellulales bacterium
AAAAGAACTTTGCGTCCAGACAAACCGACGTTTACCGCGATGTTCGCGACGGCCAACATGGACTTCCCCATCGCCGGACGACTCGCGAGCACGGTCATCAACCCCGGCCATATACCCCCAACAAGGCGGTCTATCCGCCCGATCCCAGTCGGCACCAGGCCCTTCCTGTCCTCGTCTGTGATAGCCTCTCTATGTGCCTCATCGATTGTATCTTTTATCAACGTGGCGATGGCCGTGGATGGTCTTCCCGTCAATACGCGCTCGACCTGAGCATATGAATCCACCAAATAGTCGGAAACCGACGTTTCACCGAGTTCATACCCGTGTGCGGAGATTTCCTGCGCCGTTAAAATCATATTTCGGCGCAGTGAAAAATCTTTCACAATACGCGCATAGTGCTCCGCGTTTACCGAGGTTACAATATCGCTGATTAACTGGCTGAGATATATTATCCCCCCCGCCTGTTCGAGCTTCCCGGACTGTGATAATTCCGCCTGAAGGGTTACTATCTCTATTGGTATTCCTGCGTTCGATAATAAAATCATGGCACAGAAAATTTCCCTGTTTGCCTGATTAAAAAAATCTTCGCCGGAAATTATCGCACGCACCTCAGAGATCCGAGCCTCATCGAGCAGAATACTTCCCAGTACCGCTCTTTCGGCAACCCCGTTATTGGGAATAATTTTAGATGTCATCTTCCAATCTCACTGTATATGGCATCTCGCCGTTCGATTCGTTTTCTTTCGTTGGCTTGAACGTCCCATTTATCTCGTTTTCAAACCAAGTGACCAAATTTGCCCGAAGTCTGTCTCTGCCCCCCCACATGATGTGTCCGCTCCATCGTCTTGCGACACGTTCTATCAAATTTTCCCAATTTTCGATCTTCTCGGCAAGGGGACGAAGGGCTTGCGAGGTTGAAATTATCGAAATCGAGTCGTAGTCGGGAAAATATTTCCTAATTTCTTTCGCAATTTTTTCAATTAAACCCGAGAGGCTATCAAATTCGTTTTCGCTTTGGACGTTATCAGGTATGGGTTTAAAGCTATATATATTAGGGTCAATCTTACGTTTGGAAGATACTATCTCGGAGAACGGATCAACTTTCGTTGCTTCTGCTTCTGCTTCTGCTTCTGCTTCTGCTATGTGCAGGTCTTCTGGGACATTTTGTGACATGTCCCGGACATTTCCTACATCATGGGACAATAACTCTGAATTTCTTGCTATTTTTGCCCTATATCTTGCCTTGCGCTTCGCCTCTGCCTCGCGGCTTTCGTCTCGACTCGCCATATCCCTATATTTCTGATAATTTAGGAGATGCCACCCCCCATCAATTTCCTCGATGCGCCGTCCTTCGTCGTCCTTCGTCCTCGAATCCGGATCTGGTGATAAAAACTTTAAAACCGCCGCCCTGGTATCCTCTACCGGGACGCCGGCAATCCGCGCCAATCCCGGTATTGAGCCCTGGACCTCCCCATTTTTGTCAGAAATTGCGAGCATGGTTATCCAAACAATTCTGGTTTTGTCATCCTCAGCCCAAATAGTTGAGGTGACCAGACTAGAAAACAGCTTTGTGTATGCCATAGTCATCACTCTGTGGGACAACACGGGACAAGTCAAGAAAAAACGCCTACTCTTCTTTTTTTTCTCTGGTTTCCTCGAACATGTCACGGACGCCAAGTTTTGTGATGGCTATCTTCTCAAGCGTCGTTGCAATTCGGGCAAGCTGTATTTCAACCAGAGATAGCAGCGCATTAGTCTCACTTTCAAAAATATGCCTGTCAATCGGTAGTTTTTTCATTGTGATTGCTCCTTCACCTTGTGTTTATCCCTAAACCGCTTTTGGCGAAGCCGGTTCGCCTCGCGATATTCATCCTTGCTCTTGAGCTTTCTGATCGGCCGGTAGTCGAGTACCACCCATCCGCCTGGGAACGCCTCGATCTTTCTCCCCTGATGCTCCTGGTGATACCAGTATGGATCTGGACCAATAAGCCAGATCAAAGCCTCTTCGACCAAGGTCTGCTTCACCCGAGCCAAATCAGCCAGCCCAGGCAGGCTCGATTGCACCACTCCCCGCTTGTCCGCGCTTGACACCAAGGTCAACCAAACAAGCCGCACATGGTCTGGCTGTCGCCATACCGATGAATTGATAATGCTTGAAAATGTTGGTGTATATTGCAGCATAATGCCATAGTAACAATTACGCCAGCGTTAGTCAAGTATTAAATTTCTGGTTGACTTCACCCATTTTGGGCGTGTAGGTGAATGTAGGTTCTTGTCATATACTCTATATTTAATGTGCTACTTTAAGAAATATGGTCTAAGTACTCGTAATCATTAAATAAACTCGTAATCATTAAATAAACAGGAATATACAGAAAATGCATAATTATACAGGTCAATCCGGTTCAAAATGCATAATT
>CAZVXR010000181.1:0-6700 GCA_964630865.1 uncultured Pirellulales bacterium
ATTTGCAGGTGCATTCGACACTGCTGCTGATTCGCGGGCGGATGGAACGATATGCGTCTGCAATCACATCATTTCTGATTAATTCAGGCTTAGGGCTATTGTGTCTATTTATTATGCTTATGGCGATAAGGCTTTTGGCCCCGATCATGCCGCCTGTCCATCTTGTTGGTAAAGAATTTTCATTTCATGTTGTTGATTGGCAGCTTTGGCCAATTTTTATTGGCGTTGTGCCAATCTCTGTGATGCTTCGTTTGATTTTTGGAAACAATCCTGCCTTTATGAGCCTTTTAATGGGGCTTCTGTTTCCCTTCTTTATAATTGGCAATCTGGCAAAGCCGATTCAATCTTTTATGCAAAACCACTGGAATCCGATGATGACGGGGTTGCTTTTGGTTTGTATCTGGGGGGTGTTTGCGGCGTATTTGTACCGGGTTTGTTTTTATAAAGACCTTGGTGCGGAGAGGAATTGAAGATGTTTTGGAAGTTAAAAATATTGTGTCGAAAAGTGTAAATTTTAGTCCTGTGTACCTTTTAACGTTATGTCGCCCTTTCAGGGCTTGATTTTTTATTCGATGCCTACCCAGGGCGTTGCCCTGGGCTAATCTATTATGCCCCTTTGGGGCGGTGACGAAAATAACAGCCCTCTGCATTGGGCTAAAATGTTACAGAGAATTAATACTCTGTGTCGCCCCTCTGGGGCTTTGGTTTTCTTTAGTCTTTTACCGGCGGTTTCCACCGCCGGCTATTTTATGCCGTCCCTCCGGGACTAAAGAAAAGTAAAAAGGTAAAAAGTAAGAGGAATGCTTCGTATGTGATGAAAATAGGGCAAGCACGGGGGCTTGCCCCTACGGTACGAATTTTTCGAAGCAGGATGTTTTGGCTACCCTGGGCGAACACACAGGCTCGCTCCTACGCAAGCTTGAATTATTATTACTCGTACACATAGGGCTCTTTGCCGAGGCGGGTGCGGAGGTCGGCCTGGAGCTTTTGGAAGGTCTGGGTTAATTCGGCGGCGAAATCGTCGTCGGATTTTGACTTAATGTATTCGGGGCTGATGGGGTCGCCATAGATGACGGCGACTTTGCCGCCGAATTTGGGGAGTTTTTGGGTTCGCGGCCAAGCCTCGAAAATACCATCAATCACCATCGGGACGATGGTTGCGCCGGTGCGCCGGCTGATTAGTCCAAAGCCCGGCTTGATTTTACCGATGCGGCCGTCGTGGGTGCGTGTACCTTCGGGAAACAGGCAGATGGTTTTGTTCTGCTTGAGGACGTCGATGATGGTTTTCATCGCCGCGATGTCCGCCTGCCCGCGTTTGATGGGGATGATAAAAAAGCTGCGGAACAGCCGACCCCAAAAGGGAATATCCAGCAGGGTATCCCGCGGAACAAAATAAAACGGCCGCCATATCCAGTTTTGGCAGAAGATCGGGTCAAACATACTCTGATGATTGCTAAGGATCAGCACGGGGCCGCTTTTGGGGATATTTTTTTTGCCGTAGGTTTTGAGGCGATACATCGTCGCGACAATCCCAACCGACAGATAATGGCAGAATTGATGCCAGATGAATTTGAAAACACCTTCTTTGAGTACCGTTTTATCAGTCATTGGATTTTTGCCTTGCCAAGTGTTCGAGTTTGTCAATGACCTGCTGGGCTGTCAGGTTCGTGGTATCGACGATGATGCTGCCCTCGGCGGGTTTAAGTGGGCCGACCTCGCGATTTTCATCGGAGGCATCCCGTGTCTGCTGGTCGCTTAGAATTTGTTCCAGCGTGATGTCCTTGCCGGCGGCCAGCAATTCTTTGTGCCGTCGTTTGGCACGTTCGGTTGGGTCGGCGGTCAGGAAGAATTTAACTGTCGCATTGGGAAAAGCCACCGTGCCTTGATCCCGGCCTTCGGTCACCAGCCGCTGGCATTGTGAAGCAAATTGCCGCTGCATTTCGACTAATTTTTCCCGCAGGGCGGGGGCCGAAGCAATATGCCTGACCTGTACGGTGATTTTA
The DNA here is from genome assembly GCA_964630865.1 of uncultured Pirellulales bacterium. Lineage (GTDB taxonomy): Bacteria > Planctomycetota > Phycisphaerae > Sedimentisphaerales > Anaerohalosphaeraceae > Anaeroglomus. Next base: position 2,004 of record CAZVXR010000181.1, read on the forward strand.
GGGTCGCGGATGAGGGCGGTTTTTTCCGTACCGTCGATAAAGACCCGCATGGTGTCGGCTTCGGGGCGAAACTCAAACTGACATTGCTCAAACAGTTTCTGCACCGCTGGCGTATCTGCTGGGTCGATTCCGCGTTCGACTGCCGCCAGCGTTACTGTCCGGTACATTGCGCCGGTGTCGAGAAAGACCGCATCCAGCCGCTGAGCCAGCGAGCGGGCGACGGTACTTTTCCCGACGCCAGCCGGACCGTCGATTGTGATAACAAAATTTGTAGTTTTTAACATAAGGTGAGCTATCATAAGCGGTAAGAGGGTTTTTGTAAAGGGATGGCGAACTTTTTGATGAGAAAATTGTATAGATAATAACTCGTTTTATGTGTATAATGTGGAAAATGCAGGCCATAGGTCAGGGGACGATAGCGATGTTAAGCAGACTATATATCATTGGATTAGTTGGTGTTTTTGTGGCAACGGGTGGTTTATTCAAACAGCAGGCTTACGGCGGTATTGAAAAAGCCGGTTACAAAGTCTTCGAAAAAAAAGGGGCTATTGAGTTGCGGCTGTATCCTCCTCAGATTGTCGCCGAGACGGCCGTGGAAGGGGACTTTACAAATGTTGGCAACGAAGGCTTTCGTCGATTATTCAACTATATCTCCGGCAATAACCGTACCCGCCAGTCGATTGCCATGACCGCGCCGGTTGGTCAGCAGCCGCAAAGCGAAAAAATTCAGATGACTGCCCCGGTCGGCCAGCAAAAGAGCGGCGAAACATATCTTATTACGTTTATGATGCCGTCCAAGTACACGATGGAAACGCTGCCGGAGCCGAACGATTCGCGGGTAACACTGCGACTGATTCCCGAGCATTATGCCGTGGCGATTACCTATGGCGGCACCTGGAGCCAAAGCCGTTACGACAAGCATCAGACCAAACTGCTCGCGTTTATTGCTGAGCGCGGCCTGACCCCACAGGGCGAGCCGGTTTTTGCCCGTTATGACCCGCCGTTTATGCCGTTTTTCTTCCGGCGCAATGAAATTCTCATAGAGATCAATAAGCCTGAACAACCCAAAGGAGATTGACTATGGACTTGCAAAGCTATTTCAATACACACGAAGGCATGGGTGTTTTAGCCACTGCCAGCTGCAAAGGCGACGTCGATGCGGCGCTGTATGCGATACCGCATGTGGTCGATAATACGACCATTGGGCTGATTATGCGGCCGCGATTAAGCTATGAAAATGTACTGAGCAACCCCAAGGCGACATACTTGTTTATCGAAAAAGGCCCTGGCTATAAGGGCGTCCGTCTGTATCTCAAAAAAAGCGGCGAGGAAAAAGATATGGATAAAGTCAACTCTCTGCGCCGAAGCCATCACGGCGGCGATGAGGCCTCGGCGGTATTGGTTTATTTTACCGTTGAACATACCCGTCCGCTGGTTGGCGACCATGAATAATCCAAAAAGGCAAAAAGGAAAAAAGGAAAAAATGATAACAGGTTTGAAAATCGCCGCGATGATTGCTCTGTGTTTGGCCATTGGTTCAGTCAGCGGATATGTGTCCGGCGCAGGCGGGGGTAGCCAGTGGTATCAGTCTTTAGTAAAACCATCCTTTAACCCGCCGTCCCTGTTGTTTGGCATCGTCTGGCCGATTCTGTATATTTTGATGGGGATTGCCGCCGGACTGATTTGGGCCAAAGGCTTTTCCAGCAAGTCTGTTCGCCTGGCACTGGTATTGTTTCTGATTCAGTTGATTTTCAATGGCTTTTGGTCGCCGCTGTTTTTTGGTCTGCATCGTATCGATTGGGCGCTGCTGGAAATTATCATTTTATGGATAGTGATTGCCGTAACCGAAGCAGCTTTCTGGAAAATCCGCCCAGCGGCTGCAATCCTGCTGTGGCCCTATCTGGCGTGGGTTAGTTTCGCCGTTGCGATCAATACCCTGTTTTGGAAGCTGAACTAATCCGATGAACATTCTGATTGCAGGCTCATCCGGTTTTATTGGTTCTGCCCTGCGAAAGCATCTTCTTTCGAGCGGTCACACGGTATGCCGTCTGGTGCGGCAGGATAGTTCCGTCGCCCAAGATGAAATCGCCTGGAATCCTGCCAGGCAAAACCTCCCGACGGATAAGCTGGCTGTTTTCGATGCGGTGGTTAATCTATGCGGAGAAAATCTGCTGGGGCTTTGGACGTTAGCTAAAAAGCGGCGTATCTATTCCAGCCGCATCGACACGACGGCGTTTCTGGCAAGCGCGATTGCCGCAAGCCGTCCCAGGCCGCCCATCTTCGTCTGTGCCTCGGCGATAGGTTTCTACGGCAGCAGGGGCGATGAAATACTGACTGAGCAGTCCCCTCAGGGCAAAGGTTTTCTTGCGGGTGTCTGCCTGGATTGGGAGAAAGCGGCTGCCCCCGAATCGCTCACTGGTGTTCGCATTGTTAATTTGCGGTTGGGGATGGTGCTCGACCCGTCCGGCGGGGCGTTGGCTAAAATGCTCCCGCCGTTTAAAATGGGTTTAGGCGGCCCGTTGGGCGATGGCAGACACTGGCAAAGCTGGATCAGCCTAACCGATTGTGTACGGGCGATTGAGTTTGCCTTGCTGACCGCACCGCTATCGGGCCCGGTCAATGCTGTTAGCCCTCAGCCGATGCGCAACATCGACTTCACCCGGCTTCTTGCCGACGTACTCGGCAAACCAGCCAAACTTAAAACCCCCGCCGGCATCCTGCGATTGCTCCCCGGCGGCTTTGCCGATGAGGTGCTTTTGTCCAGCATCCGCGCAATTCCCCAAAAACTTCTCAACGCAGGTTTTACATTCCACTACCCCTCGTTGTGTGAATTTTTCAAAAGCTGCCTTAGATGACAGCAACAAAAAAAGGCAGACTCATTCGAGTCTGCCTTCCAAGGTCTCCCCTCGGTGTTAGAGAACCTATTTGTTCAAAAGCGGTTAAGCAATTACTCTTCCGCTTTCTTTTTGGACTTGGTTGCTTTCTTTTTGGTTTTGGTTGCTTTTTCAGGGGCGACATCGATAATCTTAGCCTTTTCCAAAATCTTTTCGATGCACTTTTCTTCGCGAACTTGCAAGGTGAAGTTGGCTAATGAGCCATCGCGATGCATTTCTTCCCGCATCTTTTCCGGACGACGTCCGCGATAAGAAGCGATCTGGGCGATATGGCCGTTGATCTCTTCGTCTGTTACGGTGATTTCGAACTTTTGGGCGATTTTGTCCATAATGAAGAACTGCTTTAATTGCTGTATAGCCTGCTCTTCACTGCTGGCTCGGAGCTGATCCATCTGCTGGTTGGCTTCTTCCTTGGCGACGCCGCGAATGAGCATATTGGCATACTGCCGCTGCAGCAGCGCCAACGACTGGTCGGCGACGACGTCAGCGGGCAGGTCAATCTGGATGTGCTCTTTGAGATATTCGTGGACCTGTTCGCTCATCGATGTGCGAGCCTGACGTTCAGCCTGTTCTGTTAATTGACGACGGAAGATGTCGCGAAGCTGTTCTTCGCTATCATAGCCGTAGCGTTTGAGAAGCTCTTCGTTGATTTCAGCGGGTTTGAGGGTTTTAACTTCTTTGATGGCAATTTCGATGCCGATTTTTTTTCCGCGATACTGTTCATTGAAAAATGTCGCCGGGACATCGACAGTTGTGGTTTTGGTGTCGCCAGCGGCGGCTCCGACCAGAAGCTGGTCGAGATCTTCAACCGAGACGCCGGAAACAAAGCCGGTTTTGCGGACATAAATTTCGGTATTCTCATATTTTTCAGGTTCGACTGCGCCTTCGACGGATAGTGCCACGTTGGCGACAACCTGGTCTTCGACTGCCACCACTCCCTCTTTGGGAATCCAAACCCCTGCCCGGCGGCACATTGTCTGAAGTTCTTCAGTTACTTTCTCTTCATTGACTTCAATGACCGGCTTTTCGATCTCGATGCCTTCCAATTCCGGCAGCTCGAATTCCGGACGGACTTCAATTTCAAACGAGAACGTCATCGGGCCGGAAACCGGCAGCTCGATTTTCTCATGTTCGATATCCGGATCACCTAAAACATCCAAGTTATTGTCTTTAATGGCCGTCTGGGCTGCGTCAATCAGCAATTCCAATTTGGCTTGTTTCTGGATGTCCGTGCCGAACCGCTTTTCCAGCAGTCTCAGTGGGGCGCGGCCTTTGCGGAACCCAGGAAGGACCGCATCATTTTTCAGTTCTTTATATTTGCCATCAAGAACCTCTTTGATTTTGGATTCGAGGATTTCAACCGTTATTTTTTTTTTGCAACTGCCCGTAGCCTCGATTGTTACATTGGGCTTAACCTCGATCTGTTCGGAGGCTTGCTCTTGATCCACTTTTTTCTTTTTTGCCATTTGGAGTTTTCCTAACTCTTTCTATACTTTATCTGATAAAATAAAAAAACCAACGACTACACATCGTTGGTTTATCAAATCGATTCCAAATAAACGCCAAGGACGTTTATTTGAATGCGATAGCGACCAACGCCTGGCTAATTTTTAGCCGATAACTCGCTAAAGCTATAATTTACAAAAACTTAAAGAGCTTTGACAGGGGCACCACACAAACTGCTGGATACCCAAAAAGCGGGTGATCGGACTTGAACCGACGACATTCACGTTGGCAACGTGACGCTCTACCACTGAGCTACACCCGCGAAAAGAGAGGATTATTTTAGTCCATTGTGCGGCA
>CAZVXR010000182.1:0-5019 GCA_964630865.1 uncultured Pirellulales bacterium
GCACATTTGGGGGTTGCCGGGGCCGAAGATTAGTATGGGGGCGTTTAGTTTGGCAAACCATGGGCCGTCGGTGGTAAAGCCGACCGCTTTTGTTTCATTTGTTCCTACGGCTTTGCAGACGGCTTTTAAGAATGGCGCGTCTGTTGAGGTTTCCAGTCCGGCGGCGGAACGGATGACGCGTAAGCTTGCTTTGAAGTCTTTATCCTGTCTGCTAAGCTGTTCGAGTATGCGCTGGACATCCTGAACAATCGCATCGTGGTTTTGTCCGGGGAGGGTTCGGATGTCAATCTGTACGGAGCATCGGTCGGGTATGACGTTGGTAGCCTGTCCGCCGGAGATGGTGTTGACGCTTTTGCAGCAGCCGCCCAGCAGGGGGTGGGGCTGGTGGGGGACTTGGTAGGTTTTGAACGCGGCCAAAAACGCGGTCATTTTTTCAATGGCGTTGACGCCCAGATGCGGCATCGAGCCGTGGGCGGTCTTGCCTGCGGTGGTGATTTCCAGCCAGAGTATGCCGCGATGGGCGCGCATCACTTCAAGACCTGTAGGCTCTGGAATAATGATGCCTGCAAGCGGGGCGAGTTGTTTTCCTGTGGTTTCCAGAAAACGCTTTACGCCGCAACTGTCGGTTTCTTCGCCGGCGGTAGCGGTGAAGATGCAGTCTCCGGCCAGCGGGATGCCGGATTGCTTAATCTCCACGAGGGCTTCGGCGACGGCGGCCAGCCCGCCGAGCATATCGGTTGCGCCGCGCCCGAAGATTTTACCTTCTTTTTCGGTGCCCTCAAACGCGGGGGTCTGCCATGCTTCCAGACCCTGCGGGACGACATCCAGGTGGCCGGCGAACATCAGCGGGGGCTTTTTGCCGGAACCTTTGAGTGTGGCGGTGAAATTCGCATTTTTTTCATTCCAAATATCAATATAAGTTTCTATTCCAGAGGTGGTTATGTGAGCGTCAAGCGCTTTGGCGGTTTGGATTTCTCCATGCTCGAAAGACGGCGATGTTTGAATTAGCTTTTTTAATAGTTCGGTTATCATACGGGCATTATAGCGAATTGGTGTTTTTCGACAAGGGGAGAAAAGGTTTGCGTTTTTTGTTGATAATTCTTTCTGGATTACTATAATAATATCTTGCTATATTTCATTTTTTATAAAAAGACTTGTGGAGTCTTGAAACAACGATGAGAATAACAAGTTCCCTTAAGACGGATTTAAAAGACGCTTTGACCAAAGAGCAGTTTAGGCGTATCGAAGCATCTTTCAAGTCGAACTATCAATTGCCTCTCGAAATCACGGGTATAGACGGCAATGAACTTCCGAGTTTGTGTTCGACAGGTTGTCATTCCGATTATTGTCGATTAATTCGCACCTCACGTATTGGCGCGGCGCGGTGCCGTCAGGATCGTCTTCGAAGTATGAATATCGCGACGGAAACAGGGCAGCCGTATATTTGTCTGTGCCATGCTGGAATTGTGCTGGTCTGTGTTCCGATTATGGATGGGGAATTGCCGCTGGGAGGATTATTTTTCGGCAAATGTTTATGGGAAAAGCCGGATGATCTGTTTGGGGTAGAACTGAAGAAACGGCTGCGCGGGCTGCGGTATGATTTTATTGAGTTAGAGCATGCCGCCGGGGGGTTGTCCGTTGTGTCTGCTCGTCGGATTCATGAGGCCGCGGAATTTCTGTTTGTTTTGCTTTATCAGACGACGGAATTGGATCCCCGTGTGGTGCATTGGCGCCGGCAGAAGACTCAACAGCAATCCAGTATCAGCGAAATTATTCACGAAACCAAAAAAATGGGTTCCGACGAGCCGTATCCTTATGAATCGGAACGGGAATTGATCGCCAAGGTTAAAATCGGCGACCGTACCGGCGCCAAGGAAATCCTCAATAACCTGCTGGGGGCGATTTTGTTTCATAGTCCCGGCGATATGAATATTCTCAAAGCCAGGCTGGTGGAGCTGCTGAGTGTTCTAAGCAGGGCGGCGACTCAGGGCGGGGTTGATATTCATATTCTGCTGAATAAAAATCTCGACTATATCAATAAAGTGCTGACGATTGACAATCAGGATGATTTATGCGCCTGGATCAGTCGGGCACTGGATGATTTTATTGAAAGTGTGTATTCGTGTCAGGACGCCCGCAAAATGGGACAGCTTCGTCCGGCGATTGAATTTATGGAGGGGAATTTTGACCGTCCGATTTCGCTAGCCGACATTGCGCATGGCGCCCATCTGAGCATTTCGCGGCTGGCGCACCTGTTTCGGGAACAAATGGGTATTACGCTGATTGATTATCTGACGAATGTGCGAATTAATGCAGCCAAGCGGCTTCTTCTAAAAAGCGATATGAATTGCACTCAGATATGCTTTCAGGTTGGATACAACAACCAGAGCTATTTTACCCGCACTTTCAAGCAGATTACCGGAATGACGCCGCGTCAATTTAAGCAGGCCAACCGACGGAAATTATAGGTCGCCCAAACGTTCAAAATGCGTGTTTATTCTGGACTTTTTTCAAAACAACCCTTACAATCAAAATTTAGGTCAGGTCTGCTAATGTGGAATAGTTAACTGTGGGATAAGAATTAACTTATGTCAGATAAAGCAAAATTTGAAACGGTTTCGCGCCTCTGCAAGAAATACGGGCAGAGCCATTTGCTGGCTTTTTACAATCAGCTCAATGCGGCACAGCAGGCGGATTTATTGTCCCAGATTGAACACCTGGACTTTAAGCATATCCCGGCCTGGATCGAGCAGTATGTCAAAAAGGACGGCGTGATGGTGATACCTACGCATTTTGAACCTGCGCCAGCGTATCCTGCCGTGCCGAAAACTGCCGAGCAGAAAGATAAGTACGCTAAAGCCCGCACGGTGGGGATGGATTTGTTAAAGCAGGGTAAGGTTGCGGGGTTTGTCGTTGCTGGCGGGCAGGGCACACGGCTGGGCTTTGACGGTCCCAAGGGCAATTTCCCGGTTGGCCCGATTACGAAAAAGACGCTGTTTTCAATCTTTGGCGAGTCGATTCTGGCCGCGTCGAAAAAGTTTGGCGCCGATATCCCCTGGTACATTATGACCAGCCCGCTTAACCATGACGCGACGGTTAGGTCATTTGAGAACGCCGATTATTTCGGTTTGAAAAAGTCCAACGTGATACTATTCCAACAGGGAACGATGCCTAATTTTGCATTTGACGGCAAAATCCTGATGGCGGACAAGGCGACTTTGGCGACCAGTCCGGATGGTCACGGCGGCAGCCTGAAGGCTTTGGCCGTTAGCGGCGCCCTGAAGGATATGCAACACCGCGGCATCGCGTATTTGTCGTACTGGCAGATCGATAATCCGTTGGTGTATGTTTTGGACCCGCTTTTTATTGGGCTGCACGCGATGGATGGAGCGGAGATGTCGTCGAAGGCGCTGCTTAAGGCCGGGCCGCTGGAAAAAGTCGGCAATTTCTGTCTGGTTGATGGCAAAATAACGGTGATCGAATACAGCGATCTGCCGGATGAACAGGCTCTTCGCAAAAACACCGATGGCTCACTTGTGTTTGAGTTAGGGTCTATCGGAATTCACCTAATCAGTACCCGCTTTATCGAAAAACTCAACGCCGGCGGAAATTTTGGCTTGCCCTTCCATAAGGCGATCAAGAAGATTCCGTATATCGATGCAGCGGGCAATCCGGTTAATCCCGAGAAGCCCAATGGTGTGAAGCTGGAAACATTCGTTTTTGATGCGCTGCCGATGGCGACGAAATCGATTATTCTTGAGACGCTGCGAAGCGAAGAATTTGCCCCGGTCAAGAATGCCACAGGCGTAGACAGCGCGGAAGTAACCCACCAAATGATGATTGACCGGAAAGCGGCATGGCTGGAGTCGACAGGGGTAAACGTCCCCCGCAAGCCGGACGGCAAACCCGACTTTGTGATTGAAATTGAACCCAGCTTTGCGATTTATAAGGACGATGTGAAAGAAAAGGTGTCTTTCATTGGCCCAATCAAGCCGGGATCCAAAGTGCATTTAAGATAGCCGGTATCCGATTCTATTGAGCGTTAAGATTATCTTGTCTTCAGGTTAAGGGCTTTTGAGTTTGAGCCGAAATACAAGGAGCAGATAATCCTAAACACTATCGAAAGAATCGGCTTTGGAACAGAGAGATAATCAACGAGCACTGCGGGTCATACGCAGCCTACGATTGCGGCAGGAGCGAAACAATAAAAAAGCAGACATTCTGTGTCGTGATATAGTCGGCGCACATGCCGAATTTGTTGCAAAAGTATCTTCTTTGTCCACTTTGGTTCAATTTCAGGAGCAACTCTTGGGAGTGGCCGATTCTGCGGCGATTTTGGACAAATCTTCCGGGTTTATCAAAAAGCACCTTTTCGGCACGTCAGTGGCCATCTTTTTGATCGAGCCGAAAGGGTTTGATATTCATTTTTCAGAGCCAAACACGTCTTTTTTGCCAGAAAAGGGGTATTTTGAAAATTGGTTCACTTATCCGCTGGTGCAGGAAATCAGCCGATGCAATCAGGTTTGCACGCTTGAAAAATTGCTTGAAATGGGCCTCCAGGCGACGCCTGCGTCTTTAAAGCACATTACCGCCGCGGCGATACCTCTGGGCAGAATGGGTAAGGGGGTGGGGTTGATACTGCTTTACCGTCCTGCCGAACGGCCGTTTCAAACCGGCGAACTGGCTGCGGTTTCGTCCATGGCTTCTGTCCTTCGGATTGCCATTGAGAATAGTCAGGCATCCTTGGCTGCTCCTGTTGACACTTCACTTTCCTGATAAAGACTTTAGGTTTCCTCAAAAAATTCATGCTGGCGCAATCTCTCTAATCGTAGGGGCGATGCGGGGCAGCAGGATGTGTCTGTTTTTTTGTTGCATTTAAGGGCTTTTTAGATATGATACGGCTGAATAAGGACGGTCTTTGGAAGCCCGGAAGGTGTAATGATGATGGAACTGACACAGTGGATGAATTTCTTGCAGCCGGCGATGTCGGGGGTGGCGGCTGTCAATACGGATATTTTG
>CAZVXR010000183.1:0-14235 GCA_964630865.1 uncultured Pirellulales bacterium
CGGCAGGCCGGCTTTGTGGGTGCAGCAGGTATTGAGAAACTGCTCTTTGTTCCAGCCGGTTTCGGTGGCTACCTGCGGCAGGAAGCAGCCGCTGCGGTAGCCATCCGTAATAAAAATACCGTGCTTGCCCAGTTCAAGGCTCATCGGGTCTTTGGTCTTTTCCATCGGCGAGAGAACCGAAATCTCAATATCCATCGCGGGCAGTTCGGCTGGGCGAATCGGGTGGTTTGTAAATCGCGGGTCTTTGCGGGCTGACTCGACCGCCATCTCACGTACCATTTCAATCAGAGGTTTATCGCCCACGAAATTACCGATACAGCCGCGCAAGTCATCGTGTTTTTTGAGCGTAACAAAGCATCCCTGATGCGCCAGCAGCTCCGGGTCGTCCGTTTTCGGCGCCATCGGAATCGGCTTGCGGCTGACCGCCGCCTCGACCGTCTGTTTGGCTATTTGCAATAAAACTTGTTTTTGTGTTTCATTCATATACGACTCCATCATTTTAAGCCCCACAGGGCGGCATAAGATAGCCACGTCCGTAAGAGGCTACACTATATCGCACCGAAGGGCTAAAACAATAAATTCAACATTTAAACATCAAAGAGCAAAATGACAAATCAAATATGATACAACTGATTCGCATTTTCATTTTTACATTGTCATTTTGATTTTTGCACTTTCTACAAGACGTTAGTGTTTCAGCAATTTAATAGCCATAAATCCGCCAATGAGCAGAATCATAAACAGCAGGCTGAGCCAGTTGAAATATTTCTCAATAAAGGGGCGCACCTTTTCGCCTTTCCAGCCGAACAGTCCTGCGACCAGGTAAAATCGTGCCGAGCGGCTTAATATCGATGCGATGATAAAACCAGCGAAGTTGATTTTCGCTACGCCGGCCGAAATGGTACAGACCTTATACGGCAGCGGGGTAAAGCCGCAGGTAAAAACAATCCAGAAATCGTATTTATCATACCAGTTTTTGAACAGCTCAAAATTCTTCTCCGTCATTCCAATCGCGCCCAAATGGGTAAATACCCAGCCGCTGATATGCTGCCAGAGAAACATCCCGATGCAATATCCCAGAATCCCGCCCAGCACCGAGGCAATCGAACAAATCGTCGCAAATCGAAACCACTTTTTCGGAGCCCCCAGCGACAGCGGCCCCAGCAGCACATCCGGCGGTATGGGAAAACAGCTCGACTCGGCGAAGCTCAGCAAGAACAGCGCCCTCTCGCCATGCGGCGTATTGGCAAAATGAATGACCCAATCGTAAAGTCGGCGGTGAAAATGCCACCAGGTTACCTGTTGTTTGGTCATCTGCATCGAATCTCCGGAAAAAGGATTTTATGGTTCACAATTTCCGTTAATCATATATAGTATAGCCAGTAAAGTCAACGATAGGAAAAAACCAAAATGACGGAAACAACCGAACAATTTCATATCACCGCGACCGGGCTGCGTGTCTTGGCGCCGGCAAAGATCAACTTAACCCTGTTAATCGTCGGCAAACGTCCGGATGGCTACCACGATCTGGAGTCGATTATGGCCAAAATCGACTACTGCGACCAGCTTGATTTTGAGCGGGGGACTAAACCTGGCATTGAACTGGTCTGTGATGGCCCATTTTGGGTTCCCGACGGCGCGGATAATCTGGTCTGGAAGGCGGCCAAGCGGCTGTTGGACGCGGCAGGCAAAGACCTGTCTATCAAGATCACCTTGACCAAGAATATCCCCGCCGGCACAGGCTTAGGCAGCGGCAGTTCCGACGCTGCCGCAACCCTGATGGGGCTAAATCGCTTTGCAAAACTGGATTTTTCTATTCCGGATTTGCACTCCATTGCCGCCTCGCTCGGCAGTGATGTCAATTTTTTTCTCGATGGCCCGCTGGCATTTTGTACCGGCAGGGGTGAAAAAATCCATCCGATCCCCGCGTTGTACCCATTTTCGGCGTTGCTGATACTGCCTAACGTAACTACTTCTACAAAAAAGGTTTATGAGAAATACAGCCACTCGTCTCAGCAGTATCGAACGCTGGCGGACAAAATAAATGCGTTTCGTGATAAAAATAGGGTTGATTTTGCCGCCCAAATGTGCGCAAATATGCTTGAGGAAAGCTGTTTCCGGTTACACCCGGAGCTTGTGGCCATTAAAAACGCTGCCGCGAAGCTAACCGGCAAAAATGTTTGTCTCAGCGGCAGTGGCAGTGCCATGTTTTGCCTGCTTGATAATGATAACGACGCTACTATTGAGCACTGTCGTGATGTGCTAAGAATCGACTTCAACTGCGTAAGCAGAGTTGTTCACAACAATAGATGGTAAGTTTTTGTGAGGCAGACCTATGGAAATCAGCGAAGTCAGAGTCAAACTGGTAGCCAATCAGGACGACCGATTGAAAGCCTTTTGCTCGATGACGATGGACAATGAGTTTGTTGTCCGCGACATCAAGGTTATCGAAGGTACAGGCGGCTTGTTCGTGGCAATGCCATCCCGCAAGATGAGCGATCATTGCAGCAAATGCGGCGGAAAAAATCACCTCCGGGCGAAATTCTGCAATCATTGCGGAGGCAAACTATCCGAAAATCGCGCCAAACAGGATATGGATGGGCGGATGAAACTCCACGCCGACATCGCCCATCCGATCAATGCCAGTTGTCGAAAGAGCATACAAGATGCCATTGTCAAAGGATTCCACGAGGAAGTCGAGCGATCCAAGCAGCCCGGCTACAAACCTGTGGATATGGATACTCCGGAAGATTAAGAGTTTCTCCGAGTCGCCGGAGTTGTTTTCGCCTACAGATCACGGAATCAGGAACGCCGTGTGTCCAAAATGCTCCTCGTGTTGCCCGTTATTGATTAGGTGTTTTCCATGCGGGATTAGGCGTTTCTCGTAATCCCTGTTTCCATTGGATTCCGTTTTTTTCAAATTCGACTGTGGATTTTTCAATTCGGATTACTTTGGCCCCATAGATTGTGTCCCCATTGCAAACAATCTGGCCATCTATCACCGCCGAGGAATTTTCAAAAACATACAGAATTCCGGTTATCACGCCATGGTGGTTGACCTTTTGCGAAACAAATGCAGCGGTCGTTCCAATAGCGCCTATCCCGATAATTATTTCAGCTAAAAATAGCAGCATTTTAGATGTCAAAACCTGTTCTCCTGAAACAGCATATACTTAAACATCGGCGGTTGGATTCTATAGCTTAACGACTATGCGGTGTTATCCCGCAAACGGGAATAAAAGCGGCTATCTGTTTTCTTATGGGACGCTGGCAATGTTAACGGATTATAGGAGTCTGATGTGCAATTTATGTGGAGATCAACCGGCACAACTGGGCGGTAATCAGACCAAGGAAAGTCCCTGCGATATTCCCGAGGACGGCTAAGAGCAGGCCGACTGCCGCCAATTCCGGATGATAGACGCCCGCGACAACCGGAGCCGAAGCAGGACCTCCAATACTGGCCTGACTGGCGGTAGCCAAAAGCGCCATCGGAGCCCGGAGCAAACGCGCTGCGATGATAAGGATTGCGGCATGTATAGCGATCCATGTCGCTCCGGCGGCCAGCAAAACAGGCACTGAGTCAATCTGCCGCAGGCTGGTTTTCGCCCCGATGGAAGCCAGCACCAGATACAATAATGCGTAACCGATAGTGTTCGAGCCGTAGGACTCCAGTTGCCTTACGGGTGTGAACGATAATACGATGCCCAGCAGTGTTGCCAGAATAATAGCCCACGCTGAAGCGCTGATGATATTTTTCGACGCCGGCAGATAGCGGCTTGCGACAACGGCTGCGAAAGCCCCGCTGATTGCGACAATGGCAATTATCATTATTCCGCCGATGGAAACGGTGGTTTTACCTGTTGGCAAATATGTTTTTGTGCGGCCGGCCAGGTCATCAATCATCCGTGTATCGGAATGATTCCAACGGTCAAATTTTTGCTGATGCACCGACAGCGCAATCAGCAAGCCCATCCAGCAGTAGGGAATAATCGTATCGACGACGACAATCGACGCCAGTAGTCGGTCAGGAATAGCGACCGCTTTGCCGACGGCCACCATATTAGCCGAGCCGCCAATCCATGAGGCGGATAATGAGCCGATACCTTTCCAAGCCTGATCGGGCAGCGACGAATGGAATAGAACAAAAACCGTTACCGCGCCGGCCATGATGCCGAATACACTGGCGGCCATCACGGCCAGCGCCGTTGGCCCCAGACGCAGGATACCGCGAATATCCGCCGACATCAGCAGCAATACAAGCGCCGCGGGCAAGACCCATGTGCCGATCAGATCATAGATCGGACTTTTTTCGGGCAGCGCCCCCAGTGTTGTCGCCAGCATCGGCAGAAAATAAATCCAGAACATCGATGGCAGATACTTAAATATTTTTTTGCCGACAGGTTTTTGGGCCACTATCAAAATGCCCGCTTCGATTGCCAGCAGGAGGACAAGAATATAAATAGATGGTGCGGTCATTTGTGTTTTCCGAGATGGTAAAAGCGGCCGTCAATGGCAATCTTATCGTAATGTTTGCGATGATGCAGGAAATGAATGGAATCAAGGTCGATATAGTCGAAAGCTCCCGTTCCGGCAGCCAGATGAATTGCCGCAGAAAGTCCGACCATCGTTTCAGTCATACAGCCGATCATCACTTTCAGCCCCGCCTGTTTTGCCAGCTTTAGAATCCTGCCCGATTCGGCGATGCCGCTTTTGGCGATTTTGATATTGATCCCATGAGCAAGGCGGTCGTCGATAACCCGCTTGCAGTCGTCAAGACAGAAAACCGTTTCATCGGCGATAATCGGTACAGCAGCTTCCCGGGTTAAGAGATTAAGCCCTTTGTAGTCATCCCGTTTAAGCGGCTGTTCAAAAAGTTCAATGGCGATACCACGGCTGTTCAGTCGATCCAGCAGCCGCATCGCGCTGCTGGCGGTAAAGCCCTGATTGCCGTCAAGGCGTATCACAAAAACTTTGCCCGATTCGATTAGATAGCGGTGTATCGCGAGGATAAAATTCAAGTCGGTGTTCACATGGCCGCTGACTTTGATTTTGTAGGTGTTAAATCCCGTACGGATTGCTTTTTGAATCCACGGTTCGAGCGTTGAAACTTCCGGCACAAAAGGGATGGTAATATCGGTTTCGATGGTTTTTGTTTTGCCGCCCCAGAATGCCAATTCGGATTTCCCCTGCGAATTGAGCCACGCTCGAAATAATGCCGTCTCAAGACCGGAAACGGTCATGCAGAAAGCTGGGTACTGCACTCGCAACGTGTTAATCAGGTTTGACCAGCGATGAATATCCTTACCGCAAAGAAAAGGTTTTGCTTCACTCAGAATGCCGCGAATTGCCGAAACGGTTTCGTGGGGAACGACAAAGCTGGTGGGAACTTCGCCAACTCCGACAGAACCATCTGAGCAGTGGACGGTGACAATAACGCTGGTTGCGCAGGTCTTGGAACCCAGCGACGTGGCAAAGGTTGTCCGCATCGGGTGAACGACGGTCTTCCAGACGATGTGGGTTAGGGTTGGCATAGCGCTGATGCGTATCACTCGAATCGAATATCGGTCAGGACAAACTGCAACGTCGTATTGCCGTTGAACGTATTGTATTGGGGTTCATAGACGATATCGAAACAGTCGGCTTCGACGATCTTTTTTTCGAGATGTCCCATATCGAACCCGATACAGCGGACGGAATCTTTGCCGTCGGTAACGGCAATTTGCAGATGTTCGCTTTTGGCTCCAACCCGTCTGGGCGGGGCGATTCGCCGCACGCCGCAGGAGGCAAAGACCGGCCGCGGATTGCCCTGACCAAACGGCTCCAGCAATTTCAGCTCCCGCATGACTCGGTCGGTAAAGTGCCCGATACGGGCTTCCGCGTCAATATCAATTGCCCCATGAACCAGCCCCGTCGGCTCAAGACTGCGGGCATACGCCTCAAACGCATTGGAAAACGTCTCGATTTTTTCAGTTTCAATTCGCAGCCCCGCCGCCATTTCGTGTCCGCCGAAACTGATTAAATAATCCGCACAAGCCGCCAGTCCATCATACAAATTAAATCCTTCAATCGACCGCCCCGACCCCTGGGCTTTGCCGTTATTGATCGTAAGCATAATGGTCGGACGCGAAAACTCATCGATAATCCGCGAGGCAACGATGCCGATCACACCGGAATGCCACGCCGCGTCCGCCAGCACAATCGTCTTGCGGTCGGGATGATGCAGATTATCCTGGATAATGCGTTGTTTGGCCTGCTGGAAAATCTCACGCTGGCATTTTTGCCGTTGGCGGTTTTGATCTTTGAGATATTGAGCAATCTGGTACGCCCGCAGCGCATTATCCGTCGTCAGCAGTTCAACTGCCAAACGCGCGTGTCCCATTCGTCCGGCAGCATTCAGCATCGGCGCCAGCCTGAATGCCACATCGTAGCTGTTCGGCTCGGCATTTTCTAATTGAGCCGATTCCAGCAGAGCCTTAAGGCCGGGAATTTTCGGGTCGCTGACGGCACGGAGGCCATAGCCTGCAATAATCCGGTTTTCACCCCGGAGGTCAACGACATCGGCAATGGTTCCCATTGCCGCCAGGGTTGTTGCGCTCAGCAGGTAATCCCGCAAAGGCTGGCTGATTGGGCCTGCTCCTCGCATCTGATTGCAGATTGCCCACGCTAATTTAAATGCCACCAGCGCCCCGGATGCATTGGGGTTGCCGTAGGTCGCGTCGAGCGTAGGGTGCGCAATGATACACGCCGGCGGAAGGCGGTCGGCGATTTTGTGGTGGTCAGTAACGATAACCTCCATCCCCATCTCCCCAGCCAGTTTGATCTCATTAAACGCGGTAATCCCGCAATCGACCGTAATCAGCAGTTTAACGCCGGATTCCGCCAATTGGGTAATCGCCTCGATATTCAGACCATATCCCTCATCAATCCGGTGCGGGATGTAGTATTCGGCCTCGACATCGAGCATTTTCAGCAGATGCCACAGGATTGCAACACTGGTAATGCCATCTACGTCATAATCGCCGTAAATCGCCATTTTTTCGCCCTCGGCAATGGCTTTCCGAATCCGATGGGCAGCCTGTTCAATACCCGGCATCAGTTCCGGTGCGATTAGGTCGGTTAATTTGGGCGACAAAAACGACCGTACCGCCAACTCAGTTTCCACGTGACGATTGACCAGAATTTGAGCCAAAATGGCTGTAATATTCAGTTTTTCAGCCATCGCCATCACTTTCGTGTCGGCGGGCCGAATAGACCACGCTTTCTTTTGCGTCCTTGCGAGCAGTTTCATTTTTATCGTTTCAATCCGTAACCTAATTTCGGGGTTACATTAGGGCTGTTTGGATTTAGAATTTCAAATTATCGGTCCATAAAGTATAGCCTTTGTCTTAGTGCAGGTCAAATAATCTATGCGAAATCCAAATAAAGCTATTTTGGTACCCCTTGTCAAAACAGTACACCCAAATATAAGTTATTCTTTAAAAGACAGTTGCCGCATTTTGCACGACCCGAGCAGGGCTATTTTGGACCTTTCGGCAAAATGGGTACACGCCCCCGTAATAAATCCGTAACTTATTATTAAATAATGACTTAAAAAATAATTTTAAATAAAAAACAAGTTGGCACGCCGCTTGCGATATAAGAAAAGTGTTGCAGTAAAAGTTGTTTTGGTTTCGGACTTGAGGGTGTTGTGTATATCGTTGCAAAAGCGAAAGTGTTAGCAGTGGGTTTGCAAGATAAGGCTGAGGCGTTACGCGAGTTGCCCGTTCGTCTGATTAACCTTCAAGCAGGCAAAGATGCAGTAAGCTCTTTTAAAACTGAACAGTACGATAGCGTGATTAGTCATTGGCACCTGACCGATATGGGTGAAGGAACGTTTTTGCGGAATCTCCGCGGGATTCGTCCGGATATGCCCACCATCGCGATCATCGAGTCCAACAATCCAGCACAGGAAATCGCAGCACGAAGCCTTGGCGTTTCGGCCGTGATTACCGAAGATTGCCCCGACGAGTATTTTCGGGAGATCGTTTGCTCGGTGCTTGGATTGGAAAAGGTCGAAGCCATTGCTGAATTATACGCTGTCGAGGAAATTTGAGGATGAAATTCTCGGGTGGTGAGAAGACCGGGTGATGAAAAGCGGCCCTTCGGGGCCAAAGAATCTCTTTCCTCCTCCTCCAGTCGGGCCAATGGATCATTCTGACACCAGCCCGACTCAAAAGTAACACGGCAATGCCGTGAGACGATAAGCTCTTTCCTCCTCCTCCAAGTTGGGTTTGCGACCTTTCGAGGTTGCAGACCCAACGATAAAATCATCACGACACCGTCGTGTGTGGATAAAACTGGGTTTCAGCTTAAGTTGAGGACAAATTAAGCCGATAGAGTACCCAATGAGCTCTTTCCTCCTCCTCCAGTCGGGCCAATGGATCATTCTGATACATGCCCGACTCAAAAGTAACACGGGGCAATCCCGTGAGACCATAAACTCTTTCCTCCTCCTCCAAGCCGGGTTTGGGACATGCATGAATGCCCTGAACCCGGCGATTTTTTTGGTATCAACCCAATCAGCCGTGATTTTATCAGGCGTTACTTCAGCCCCTGCACCACCTCGGCGCAACGGCCGCAGAGGTCTTGGAAGCCGCTAATCGTGCCGACCGTCGGGCGATAATTCCAGCACCGCTGGCATTTGCCATAGCTGCTCTTTTTGGCGACAACTTTTGTCTCATTTCCATGTTCAAGCGTAATTTCGCTGGTAATGCACAATGAGGCAAAGTTTTCTAACCCAAGCGTCTCAATAGAAGACATTAATTGTCCGTCATGAAGTGTAATGCTTACACTCGCTTCCTGATTGCTGCCAATGGTCTCATTTTTCCGCAGCTCTTCCAGCGATTTAAGCACTTCATCCCGCAGGCCCATGACCTTATCCCACATCGGTGCATTGCCCGCGTAATCCACCCCCGCCAGCTTATCAGGCATCATCGCCAGATGAATGCTCGCGACATCCTGCGACTTATACAGGATTGCCGCCCAGGTTTCCTCCGCGGTATGCGCCAAAATCGGAGTCAGCATCAGTGTTATCGTATTGAGCGTCTGATACATCGCTGTCTGCCCGCTCCGCCGCGACTGGCTTGTCTTGCTATCGCAGTACATCCGGTCTTTCAGCACATCCATATAAATACTGCTCATCTCGACCGTACAGAAATTATAAATCAGCGAAAACGCCCGATGGAATGCAAATTCGTTGTAGGCCGCGTGAACCTGTTCGGTTAGCTCGGCCAGCTTCTCGACCGCCCACCGGTCAATCGGCAGCATATCCTTGTAATCGACGCTATGCTCAGCGGGGATAAACCCGTCGATGCTCCCCAGCAGATAGCGGATGGTGTTGCGAATCTTGCGGTAGGCTTCCTGCAAACGGCCAATCAGCTGATCGCTGCACCGCATATCTTCCTGGTAATTGACGCTGGCGACCCACAATCGCAGGATGTCCGCGCCGTATTTATTGATTTCTTCCAGTGCGCTGACATAGTTACCCGCGGATTTGGATTGCTTCATTCCCTTGTCATCGACCGTAAACCCGTGCGTGAGAACCGCCTTAAATGGAGCCTTACCCATCGCCCCCAGCGCCGGCAATAGCGACAATTGGAACCATCCGCGATGCTGGTCGGAGCCTTCCAGATACATATCTACCGGCACAGGCCAGCCCGCATTAGCCGCCACAGCATGCCAACTGCATCCGGACTCAAACCAGACGTCGAAGATATTTTCTTCTTTCTTGAGATCGTCCCACGCAAACCCCGCAGGCAGAACGAAGTCCGCCCCCAGTATTTCCTGCGGCGTATCCGTAAACCACGCGTTCGATCCCTTTTGCCCGATATGTCGGGCGGCAGCAAGAACGGACTCTTTCGTCATCAGCACATCATTGTTGCTGTTGATAAACGCCGGGATCGGCAAGCCCCAGACCCGCTGTCGGCTGATGCACCAGTCCGGACGGCTTTCAAGCATTCCACGGAGGCGTTTTTCGCCCCAGCCGGGAATCCATTGAACATCGCCGATTTGTTCTAGTGCCATATCCCGCAGACATTTGCCGAATTTGGGAATCGTTTTATCCACACTGACAAACCATTGTTCGGTCGCGCGGAAAATCACCGGCATCCGGCTGCGCCAGCAGTGCGGGTAACTGTGCATCAGCTTTGCTTCGTGAATCAGCAATCCCAGTTTGCGGAGATGGTCATTGACTTCCGGATCAACTTTCAGCACGCTCTTGCCCCGCAGCCATTGCGGCACAGTATCATCGTAACAGCCATTATCCTTGACCGGCGAATACACTGCCAGCCCGTTGGCCATCCCCGCCTGATAGTCCTCTATGCCGTGCCCAGGCGCGATATGGACAACGCCCGTGCCATCTTCGGTCGTTACAAACTCGGCATTGACCGCAAACCAGCAATCTTTATCCGTTGGGTTCGTTTCGACATACGGATGAACATACCGCAAGCCTTTGAGCGTTTCGCCTGCGATAGATTTGCTGACGGTATATTGTCCCTCTTCCAGCCCCGCGGCTTTGACGACCGCTTCCAGCCTGTTCTTGACGATAATGGACGTGAATTTCTGTCCGTCTTTGGTGTATGTTAAACCGACGTACTCCAACCGGGGATGCAGCGCAACCGCTAAGTTGGCAACCAGTGTCCACGGTGTCGTCGTCCAGATCATAAAGCACATCCGCCCACCGTCGGCAAGTCCCAGCAGCGATTTTGCCTTGGCCGCCGAAGCATCTTCCATCGGGAAATTCACAAACACGCTCGGCGAGGCGATGTCCTTATATTCCAGTTCCGCATCCGCCAGCGCCGTTTCGCAGCCGACCGACCAGTGAATCGGTTTAAGCTGTTTATAGACGATGCCGTTGCCGACCAGTTCGGCAAAAATCTCCAGAATGCCTTTTTCGTACTGGGGCTTAAGCGTCAGGTACGGATTTTCAAAATCGCCGAAGATACCCAGCGACTTAAACTGCGTCGTTTGCAGCTTGACATATTTCGAGGCGTACTTCTGGCAGTGCTTGCGAATCTCGGTCTTGCTCATTGTTTTCGCGCTGTCGCCCAGTTCGGCCATGACCTTAACCTCAATCGGCAGCCCGTGGCAATCCCACCCCGGAATATACGGCGACTGAAACCCGCACATCGTCTTGTATTTGACCACAAAGTCCTTCAAGACCTTGTTAATCACATGCCCCATGTGAATATCGCCGTTGGCGTAAGGCGGGCCATCGTGCAGCACATACATCGGCTTGCCGTCCCGACTCTTGAGAATCAGATTATATATATCTTGTTTATCCCAGTCCTTACGCTGCTGCGGCTCGCGCTGGACAAGGTTGGCTTTCATCGCAAAACTCGTCTGCGGCAATTGAAGCGTATCTTTATAGCTTTTCTTCTCAGAATCCGACATATTTTATCCTTTATAAGGTTTCAAACCCGCCATCCTATGTTTTTAACCCCAAACTGTCAAGGATTGGGTTCGTTTTGAAAAAATAGCAATTTGTAGGGGCAATCCCCCGTGGTTGCCCTTTTTCTTGTCATTCCCGCGCAGGCGGGAATCCAGCGTAAAACGGCCGGACGGTATCCTGTGTTTTTTCACACGGCTAAAATGTTACAAAAATTCCAAAAAACGGGTAGCCGTCTGCTGAAATCCGAACTCTGTGTTTCTCTGTGCCCTCTGCGGCAAAAAATTGAAACATAGCAAAACTCCACTCCTGACTTCTTCCGTAACTCCTTTAAAATCACCCCCAAAAATAACGACTTACAACAGGATATTTCTTGGCTTCTTTGCTCTTTACCGACATACGATTTTTGAATTCGTATGTCATTTTAGCGCCAATTGCGCTAACACTATCTTGCTATCGGCCAAAAAAATAAAAAAATTTTCGCCCTTATCCCACAACGACTTACGCATTTTAGACCCCACAAAAATTCAGAATTTTCAGTCCAAAAACGTACAATCGCCCCTAATACGGGAGGGACAATTAATTAAAAAGTGAATAGGTAAAATGAAAAAACGAAAGAAAAAAATTGAACGACAAAAAAAAGACACCGGGTGGCACCTTCAAGCGCAGCTTGTGGGTGCTGGGCTAACAACTGCAAACTAAGAACTAAGAACTTTACCGAAAGGAAACAACAATGGCATTCGAACTTGAAATTTTTAACGACGAGCAACTGAAAGAAGCCTTCGTCGATTGGCTTATTACCGAACAATGGCCCACTACGCACGCCCACTTTGCTCGGTTGTGGGATTACTACCAGAACCCAACAATCCCGCTTTCGTCCGTAACGGCCAAGCCATCCGACGCCGCACGCACCTACGTTCAGGCGCAGGAAATCGGCCTGCCCACCCGCATTACCGGCGTAACCTACTCTGCCGAGGCGGGACTGGAACTGGGCAGCATCCACCCCGAAATCCAGCGCAAAGAAATCGTCATCGAAAACGACATCGCCTGGCGCATCAATGCGATGGTCGATTTCCTTTTCGGCAAAGAACTCAAACTAATCAGCCGGTCGACCGACCCGGCCCGACGCAAAGCTATTGAAGCGATCCTAAATGCTGCGTTCGAGGCCAATGGCGGCGCCGGATTTTTTCAGGATATGGCAGTGCTCGGGAGCGTCTATGGTTTTACCGACTGTATCGTCAGGCCCGGTCCCGCGATTTTCTCACGTCTTCTCGGCATTAAGCCGACCACGCCCGACCTCTTCACGTCAGCTTCGCTTCAAAACGCCCTGCATCACGCAGGAACCCTTGACCTGGAACTGATTGAAGCTCCCCGAGCGCTGCCTATCCTCGATGAAGATGACTACCGGAAAATCCGGTATTATGTGCAGCATTTTTATCAGCCCCGCAACGATATTGCGGATACACAAAATCCGGTAATGTGTCTGTCGCAGGGCCGGTCATCCCCCGTCCGCAGGCAAACTGCCGCCGTAACCGAAATTATCGGCGCCAACCTCTGGCAGCGGTACGAGAATTTTGAATTGGTCCGCCAGTCGCTCAACCCGCTCGGGTTCGTGCCGGTGGTGCATATTCAAAATCTCGCCCAGCCGAATTTCTACGAGGGTATCAGCGATGTCGAGCAGCTTGTCGGCTTGCAGGATGAACTCAACACGCGCCTAAGCGACCGCGCCAGCCGCATCACGTTTCAGGCGTTCAAGATGTACCTGATTAAGGGCATCGAAGATGGCGCAGTCCGTCCCATCGGCCCCGGCCGAATGTGGCGCACGGATAACAACGACGCGAAAATCGAATCGTTTGGCGGCGACGAAGCAACCCCCAGCGAAAATGCCCACATCGCCGAAATCCGTGAAGCGATGGACAAAATCTCCGGCGTAACCCCCGTCGTTGCAGGCGTGCTCAAAAACAAACTCGGCAACCTCACCAGCGGCGTGGCGCTCAAGATGACCTTTATGGGAATGCTTACCAAAACCGCCCGCAAGCAGTTTAACTATGGCCAGGGCATCCGCCGAATTGGACAAATGATTCTGGAGATTCTCGACAAGGCGGGCATTTACGAAACCTCGCCCGAAGACCGCAATCTGGATGTAGTATTTCCCAATCCGCTGCCGGAAGACGAACAGGAAAAACTCCAGCATGCCAAACTAAAATCCGACCTCGGCGTCCCGACAGACAAAATCCTCGCCGACCTCGGCTACGAACAAAATTGAAAATTGAAAATGTAAAATTTGTAGGGTGGGCTCTGCCCACGCGGAATTTCTTTTAAAAGTAAATAGGGTACAAAAATTACAACACTTCCTCTGGCTCGTCAGAATCCGGAGGAGTTGTATTTAACATCTCTAAAGCATCTTCGTACACCTTTTTTCGATAAGGGCTTGGATCAAGTTCATACGCTTTTTTGAAATGTTCAATTGCATCTGGTAGTTGGTCACGACATTCCAACATATAACCTGAATAATGTTCAAAAACAGCTTGGTCTTTGGGAGATGGCGATGCAGAGACATCAAGAATTTGTTTGGCTTTGACAAGACATTGATCGCATTCGTCAGATTTCTCAAAAAACTGCTCATTGAAAGAAGCCATAACACACCAGACAAAAACAGAATCGGGAGAAAGTTGACTGGCTTTTTGCAGGCACTCATAAGCGGCATCGTACTTCTTTTCATTCAACAAGGAAGATTGTTCCTTGAGATACAAGCTGGTCATGATCGTTTTTTTATCATACCTGATGTAGTAAAGCCAATATTTAAAAAA
>CAZVXR010000184.1:0-7110 GCA_964630865.1 uncultured Pirellulales bacterium
GCAATCGCCAATTTTGCTGCGATACAGAGTACGAACCGAAAAGAGACCGCTAAAAAGGTTCAATGCCTAAAAAAAGAACCATCGTAATCGGTTTGATAGTTCTGCTATTCCTAGCTCCTGGAATAGCGGCCGGAGAATCTCCGGCTTTGTCGGAATATCAGATCAAGGCGGGGTTTCTTTATAATTTCATAAAGTTTACGGATTGGCCGCCGCAGAAAATGTCCGAAAGAAGCGATGCTTTTGTTATCGGCGTCATCGGCAAAGAAAATCCATTTGGATCGGCTTTTGATGCCGCCTCAGAAGAGTTAATTCGAGGTCGCAAATTGGTGGTACTCCACTTTGGACCGTTTGACGAAATAGCTAAATTAAAACAAGACACATCAGACAAATATAATAAGGCGATTGGCTCTCTGAGAAGTTGTCATATTTTGTTTATCTGCTCATCGGAAGCCTCGTCGGTGCCGCAAATTCTCGAAGCTGTCAGCGGAGCCAGTGTCCTGACAGCAAGCGAAATTCCGCAGTTTCTCGATGCCGGCGGTGCAGTAAACTTCCTGTTAGACAAAAAAAAGATTGTATTTGAAATAAATCTTGCCATGACCAAACAGGCCAATATCGAGATTCGATCGCAGTTGTTGCGAATTGCCAAAAGAGTCCTCGGCAAGGCCAAGGAACGGGAAAAATAATGATCTGCAAATTAAAGGACGTGAAAATAAAACATAGGCTGGTTTTGACGCTTCGGTTTGTGTGTGTCCTATAGATAGTGCGAACCGAAAAGAGATAACCCAGAAGGTTCGATGTTAAAAAGACGAATCATTGAAATTGGCCTGACAGTTCTGTTATTCCTGGTTCCTGGAATAGCGGTCGGAGAATCTCCGGCTTCGCCGGAATATAAGATCAAAGCGGCATTTCTCTATAACTTCCTAAAGTTTATCGATTGGCCGTCACAGAAAATGTCAAAAAAAAGCGATGCTTTTGTCATCGGCGTCATCGGTAAAGAAAATCCATTTGGATCCGCTTTCGACGCCGCCTCAAAAGAGCCAATCCGAGATCGTAAATTGGTGGTACTCTACTCTGAACCGTTTGACGAAATAGCTAAATTAAAACAAGGGTCATCAGAAAAATATGATCAGGCAATCGGTTCTCTGAGAAGTTGCCATATTTTGTTTATCTGCTCATCGGAAGCCTCGTCGGTGCCGCAAATTCTCGAAGCTGTCGGCGGAGCCAGTGTCCTGACAGCGAGCGAAATTCCGCAGTTTCTCGAAGCCGGCGGCGCAATAAACTTTTTATTGGACAAAGAAAAAATTGTATTTGAAATAAATCTTACCATGACCAAACAGACTAATATCGAGATTCGATCGCAGTTGTTGCGACTCGCCAAAAGAGTCCTCGGCAAGGCTGAGGAAGGGGAAAAATAATGATCTGCAAATTAAAGGACATGAGAATAAAACATAAGCTTGTTTTGATGATTATGATTGCGTGTGTCGTGTCGCTATCGCTGGCCGGCATGGCATTTATTTTACGCGAATATTTCCTGCTTCGTGCTTTGATGCAGAGGAACCTGGCGCAGCAAGCCAAAATGATTGCAGAAAACTGTAAAGCAGCCGTTTCATTTTCAGACACGGATGATGCCGAGTCAACACTTACTTCACTCCACATTGAACCGGCGATTGAGCTGGCTATGATTCGTGGCAGCGAAGGTAAAGCTCTGGCTATGTATTCCAAAAAGGCTCAAGCCGACCCCAATCCGACTAAAAAAGATATGCCGCTGCCTGCCGGCATTGGCCGCAACTATATTGCAGTTTCACAAGATATCGTTCTTGACGGAAAAATAATTGGAACTATCTATATTCAGTCCAATCTGGATATGTTGTACAAGATGTTCTTTAATAACATCCGTATTACGGTCATGATTTTATTGATAACATCCGTACTGGGCTACGTTCTGTCTTCGCTGCTGCAGCGTATGATTTCCGGACCTATCCTTCGATTATCGCAGTCGGCGAAAGCTGTCTCGGAAAATCATGATTATTCCATCAGAGCCGTCCGCTCAAGTAACGATGAAGTCGGGATGCTTATCGAAGAGTTTAATCAGATGCTCTTGCAGATTCAGGATCGCGATGCCGAACTGCTTCAGATTAATGAAAAACTCGAAATGCGCGTTGAGGAACGGACCGAAGAGCTGAAAGCCGAAGTTGCCGTGCGTACTGAAGCGCAGCGGCGGGCCGAGGCTGCCAACGTTGCCAAGAGCGAATTTTTGGCCAATATGAGTCACGAAATCCGCACCCCGATGAATGGTGTACTCGGAATGAATGGGCTTTTACTGGATACCTCACTAACCGACGAACAGCGGCAATACGCTCAGGTCACCCAGAGTTCTGCCGAATCGCTCCTGACCCTGATTAATGATATTCTCGATTTTTCCAAGATTGAAGCCGGTAAGCTTGAATTGGAGGCGCTGGACTTCGATTTACGCGATATGCTGGAGGATTTTTCGTCAATGCTGGCGATGCGTGCCCATCAAAAAGGACTCGAATTTCTCTGTGCGGCCAATCCGGATGTGCCGTCCTATCTGCGGGGTGACCCGGGACGACTGCGGCAAATCCTGACCAACCTGACGGGTAATGCGGTCAAGTTCACAGAAAAAGGGGAAGTTTCGGTAACAGTTACTGTCGTGGCAAAAACGGACAGCGATGCCATGCTGCGGTTTTCGGTACGCGACTCTGGTATCGGTATTCCGGCGGAAAAAATCGATTTGTTATTTCAAAAATTCACTCAGGTGGATGCTTCGACAACCCGCAAATACGGCGGTACAGGACTGGGGCTGGCCATCTGTAAGCAGCTCGCTGAAAAGATGGGCGGACAAGTCGGCGTCAATAGTCAGATGGGTAAAGGCTCTGAATTCTGGTTTACGGTGCAGCTGGCGGTGCGGTCCGAACACGATACCAAACGAAAAATACCTGCCGAGATTGCCGGCAAACGGATATTAGTCATCGATGACAATGCCACCAATTGTGCCATCCTTACGACACGACTGACCTCGTGGGGCGCGATTGTCGCCGAGTCGCTGGAAGCTCAAGCCGCTCTCGGAATAATGCGTCAAGCCAAAACAGAAGGAACGCCTTTTGATGTCGTGATTACCGATATGCAAATGCCCGAAATGGACGGTCTGATGCTGGGTGCCGCGATTCGGCAGGATGAGCATCTCAAAGACGTCTGCCTGATGATGATGACCTCGCTCGGTCAGCAGGGTGATAACGTCCAGTTTGCCGAAATTGGTTTTGCTGCCTGTATGACCAAGCCGGTGCGGCCTTCTGAACTATTCAAATGCCTGGTTAAAGCATTAACAGATACGAAGAAGTCGGCAGGCAGCCTTCCTGTTTCTAAACACGAATTAGTCCGTCCGGCACGCAAAAATGTGCGTATTTTGCTGGCCGAGGATAATCCTACCAATCAGAAAGTTGCACTCGGGATGCTCAAAAAATTCGGGTTGTCTGCCGATGCGGTTGTTAATGGTCTTGAGGCGATTGAAGCCCTTGAAACCATCTACTATGATCTGGTGCTGATGGACGTTCAGATGCCCGAAATGGGCGGCTTGGAAGCCACCGAGCGAATCCGCAGCATGACGTCGGCGGCGTCCAGCCCCCGCATTCCGATTATCGCGATGACGGCCAATGCGATGCAGGGCGACCGGGAAAAATGTATCGAGGCCGGAATGGACGACTATATCTCCAAGCCGGTAAACCCCAAGGTACTGGCCGAAAAATTAGAACTGTGGCTGCCAAAAGAGCAGGATGCAGACACACAGCAAAAGGAGACAAAGATGGAAACACCAATGCCCCAGACGCCCGTATTTGATCGTGCCGGCTTTTTAGAAAGAGTGATGGGCGACGAAGAGATTGCCGAACAGATTGTCGAGGTATTTCTTGACGATATCCCCAAACAAATCGAATCGCTCAAACAGGCCCTGGAAGCGTCCGACCCTGAGACGTTCCATCGCGTCGTTCACGGCATCAAAGGCGCTGCCGCCAACGTCGGCGGCGAAGCGCTGTGTGAGCTGGCCGCCCAGGTCGAAAAAGCCTGCAAAGAAGGCCGCTTCGACTCGGTTGCTGACAGTTGCCATCAATTCGAATGTCAGTTTGACCGGCTTAAAAGTGAGATCAAGAACAAAAAGGCATAAAACAGCTTCCGCTCGGGGCAGGTGGCTGTCTGTGTAGATGTGGATAGGCTGCCCGTGTGTGATTATTGTCGAGCAGGCGAAATCGGAAAGGTGTGAGTAAATAGCAATGCGTAAATTACCGCCGGATACACTCAGAATGGTAATATTAAGACTCCGTAATGTCAAAGTTGCAGCGTGCATGTTAGCAGCGATAATACTGGGGCTGGCGCTTTTGCTGAGATATATTCCCTGGGATAGACTGCAAGGGCAGATGCTGCTGCAGAAAGCCTGGCAGTATCGGCAGTCCGGCATGATCGGCGTGTTAATAGAGACGATGGATCGCTGGTATGACGGCCATTGCTTTCTAAACGGGCTGCTTGTTTTTGTCTTGGTAGGGCTGGCGATAATATTATGGAAAGTTTCTCCCAGGAATCGGATATTGCCGATGTTGGGTTGTTTCGGCGTCGTCTATGGATTTATTCTTGTGGTCTGGATGTTGAATATCCTCGTTCACATCCTGGTCTTGGCCGTACTGCTGGGAAGTATTGTGTGGCTTCTTTTGTTGCTGGGCCGCAGATGCCGCAGCATGGTGGGTGAGGGGCAATGGCGCCATATCAGGTTACGACTGATTGTATTGTTCGCCGTTATTACCATTATTGCAGTGTGCGGATCGCGAGTTGCGGATGTTGTTGAGCAATCTGCGATGCGGACATTGCATTGCGATATGTCATACACGGGCACGTTGATTGCGGATAAAATGGTCAATCTATTGAACAATTCACGCTATGCTGCAAAGACCCTTTCGGGTTCGCCGCTGGTTCTCGCGGTAATCGAGAATCCTTCGTCGCAAACGCAGTCTGGTGCCAATTCTGCCCTTGACCGTTATTGTGCTGCATGGGGTTTTTCTGTCTGCTATTTGCTGGATCGCACCGGCACGTGTATCGCATCCACAAATCGCGATACCGCGGTAAGTTTTGTGGGCAAAAACTACAATTTCAGAACCTACTTTACCGAGGCAATGCAGGGGAAATGCGGGGAGTCCGCGGCGTTGGGGATAACGTCAGGCGAGCGCGGTTTTTATCACAGCGCTCCGGTTTTTGACGCCAAAGGCGTTGTCATGGGTGTTGCGGTTATCAAGAAAACGCTCGGCAGTCTTGAAAATGAGTTTCCGGACAACCGTGATGTTATGTATGTCGATCCCAAAGGCGTTGTCTTTATAGCCAACCGTGCCGAAATGCGGCTTAAAAGTCTCTGGCCGCTTGAGCCGGCTGTTGCTGATGAACTGAAAAAAACACGACAATTCGGCAATGGTCCTTTTGACGCGATATTTGACCATAAACCTGAAAACGGCGAAACGATCCACCTGAAAAACGAAAAAAGCCTTGTGTTCAGCACTTCTCTCGGCGACAGGAATGGCTGGACGCTTGTCGTGCTGGGATCTACGCGCATGGTTGCGGTCTATCGCGTTATCAGTCTTGTCGTGGTATTATGTGTGATATTGCTGGTCATTGGTTTTAGCGTCTCTATGCAAATCGGTATTATCAGCCGAAGTGTTGTTGATGCGTCGGAACGGCGGCTTGCCCAAATCATCAATTTTTTGCCTGATCCGACTTTTGCCATCGACCGCGAGGGCAAAATCATCAGTTGGAATCATGCAATCGAACAATTGTCCAGCCGTTCGTCTTCCGAGATGATCGGCAAGAGTGATTATGAGTATGGCAATGTATTTTACGGCAAACGCGTGCCGATGTTGATCGATTTCGTTCTTAGCCGGAGCATTCCGGATGAAAGCCTGAATTATTTAAACTTTAAGCGGGAGAAGGATACGCTGATAGCCGAAAGATTTTTGCTGGATTTCAAAGGCAATCCGATGCACTTGTGGGCTAAAGCTTCGCCGCTGCTTAATGCAGACGGCGAGATAATTGGAGCGATCGAAGTGATGCGAGATATCACCGACCGCAAGCGGACAGAGGAACAACTGTGCCGGACCACGCAGTGGCTTAAATGCGAACGCGACAAACTGCATAGTATCTTCGAGGCCACCCGTTTCGGGATGTTGCTGATTGATGAACAGATGAAGGTGATTTGGGTCAATAATGAAATGGCGATGCTTGTCGGAAAAGAAAAGGCAACCCTGCTGGATAAAAGGCTTGGTGATGGTTTGTGCTGCATTCACGCTGCCTCCATCGCCGAAGGATGTGGAAATACCGAGTTCTGCCGAGATTGCTTGCTTCAAAATACCGCCCAAAAAGTCTTTAAGACCGGGATTCCAGTCTGCAATCTGGAGCTTGAAAAGACCCTGCTAATCAACGGACAGCAGCAGAAGATACTTTTGGGTTCTCTGAGCGCAACAGCGATTGAAGTTGACGGCTGTCGGCATTTATTGGTAACCATTCAGGATGTTAGCGACCACAAAGAAGCCGAAGAAAAGTTGAAAAAGGCGCTGGAAGAGGCGGAAACACTTAATTCCTGCCTCGAAAAACAAACGGCACATGCCAATCATATGACGGCGGTGGCCGAGATGGCCAGCATTGCAAAAAGTGATTTCCTGGCGAATATGAGCCATGAAATCCGAACCCCCATGAATGGCGTAATCGGCATGGCCGGGCTTTTGCTGGATACCGTACTAACCGAAGAGCAGCGGCAATATGCCCAAATTATCCATCGTTCCGGCGAATCGCTTCTGACTCTCATCAATGACATTCTCGACTTTTCAAAAATCGAAGCCGGAAAACTCGAACTGGAAATACTGGATTTCGACCTGCGCGACATGCTCGAAGATTTTTCAGCGATACTGGCGGTCAAGGCACACGAAAAAGGGCTGGAGTTTATTTGCGCCTCTAATCCACAGGTGCCGTCCTATCTATCCGGTGATCCGGGACGGTTGCGGCAAGTGTTGACAAACCTGGTCGGCAATGCCATCAAATTTACTGAAAGTGGCGAGGTGATGGTAA
>CAZVXR010000185.1:0-1778 GCA_964630865.1 uncultured Pirellulales bacterium
GCCGATGAGGCCCGCGTCGACCGGAGCATCGTCGGCCTGCGAAATTAAAGCCATTCCGTCCACCGGAGCAACATCTGACCAGTCATTCCGCCGCGGCCGAATTGGCGTCAGCGTCTGATTGTATCCATTGGCAACCGTAATGGCCGATACAGTCGTTTTTAAATTTTATGCAATCTGCTCAACAAATGGAGTTGACATCAGGAGCCCCGCTTCATACTTGTTTTTTTGCTCAAAATAAGGTTGATATGCCGCTGTACGTTTTTATGCAGCCGTGTTGTGGCTTGCGATAAAACGCCACTGGCAAGACCGCTCAAATTATGATACAGCTCTGCCACACTGGGGCCGGTTAGTCTCTGGATTGGAAGGCGTCCGACAAGTTCTACGCCGCTGAGTGATTCTCCGAGATCGACGGAAATTCCTCCTTTTTTCATTCGCACCCAGACATTTTCAGCGTTGTTAGCCTTAGCAATAAATGCACGATCCTGTATCTTTCGCCCGCCGCCAAGAGGGTCTCGGTAGGAAACCCCTTTTTTAATTTGGCGAGCCGCGAAGTTTGTCAGTGCCAAGGGACTATCTTTAATGCGCAGCCATGCCCTCCAATATTTCAGCGTTGCTTTTTTGATTGGAATGCGTCGGCGGATTGTTTCGCTTTTTAGTTTTGTGACACCTTTCACCTCGCGGACAATTTGAGTCCGGGCAGAAAAGGCGGTATCATTAACCGCGTTGCGAAGTACGCGCGGCAATGCTTTGGGGACCTTCTTTAGCTGCATCAGCATCGCATCGAGCTGGGGTTCATTGATTTTGATTTCAAAATATTGCCCCATTATCGCACCTCAAAGACAACCATACCCTCGTCTTGGTGGGTAATTTTGCTGATTCTGCGGGATTGCGGAGTCCCGCCGATTCGCGTCGGCAGTACAAATAAATCGCCGCCGGTGTTGACCTCCACAGGGGTAACACCATAGCTGGCATTGTTGAACACGCTGACCGTCATCTGCGGGGCAAATCCATTTGGCATCGGCGACAATTTTGAAACGGTGCCATAGTCTACTATGGCCGTGATGCTGCGGGCGGTACCGCCGGCGGGCTGATAAACAATGGCCTCGCCAAAAACCGCCAATAAATCCAAGGCAGCTTTTTCTAACGTTGACGACAAACCATAGTTATCTGCTCGCCATTGAGCAAAATCGGTTACAGGGGCGGCGATCACCGCCTGGGTCAGCTCGCTGGGCGGGCTGTTTTCGTAATTCAGCGTCGAATACGCCATCACCTGATACGTTCCGGCTGCAAGTCCGCTGAGGGTGATTGTCCCATCCCCCGTCCGCGTCCCGCCGGCAAGCCACGCCGCCGACGCTGCCGGCTTATAGAGGACCGTATGGACCGCCCCAGCCTCGCCTGTGATACTGACCGCCAAAGAGCTGGTCCCTGCGGCGACAGAAACAACCGGGGCAGGCGGAATGTATGGTACAACCGTTACTGTGCCTGAATATAATTCCGAACACGGCAGGAATGTAGGTGGCATTGAACCTGCCGTACCTGCCGCAAAGAATGCCGTCGCCGCCTCCGTCTTTATGTACCAAAAGCTATTACCCGTATCAAACGAGATTGTTATATTTGCGGCATCGACGTGTGCAAAAACGCCTCCGCTATTTTGGTAAATTCCATTAAAGCCCAGGTGTGATACGACCACGCTAACTCTAATTTGATTAGGTAAACTCACTTCAATCCACCTTTCCGCAAAAATCATAAAATCGACCAAATCCAATAACCCGTTGCAC
>CAZVXR010000186.1:0-17678 GCA_964630865.1 uncultured Pirellulales bacterium
AAACTTTTTTCATGTGGCGTTTCTTATGAAGATCACAAGCAGCAAATGCAGCAAAAATTCTGTACAATGCAGTTGGCAAAGCGGACCTCACTTGAAATATTCGGCTGAACGGAAAATCATTCAACTCGGGAACTAATCGAACATGGGAGAACACCATATGTTTGAAGAGAAAAGGGAGCAATTCTCAAGAGTGGTCAATATTCCTTTGGATTGTGTAAAAATTGCACATAGTCAATCAATTTCAAAAGATGTCGTGTTTTTCTATACCACAAAGGCATAGTGTTGTTTATTCCTTAGAACTATGTTGACAAAAATAGACTATGTTGGTGTTGTGATAGGCTGGTAAATTTATGGCGTTGATGAGCATTCGTGATATTCGTATGGGGTTCGGGCAGGAGGATGTGCTCCGGGACGTTAGTCTGCAAATTGAGGAGCGGGAGCGGATTTGTCTGATTGGCCGCAATGGCGAGGGCAAAACGACGCTGATGAAGATTATTTATGGCACGCTTGAGCCGCTATCCGGCCAGGTTGTCCGCAAGCCGGGGCTGTCGATTGCGATGCTTGAACAGACTGTGCCGGTTGGCATTGGGGGGACGGTTTTTCATGCGGTTGCCGCCGGGCTGGGCAGGCGCGGGAAACTGCTGGAAGAATACCACGAAGCCAGTCACCAATTAGCGGCCGATGATTCCAAGTCCGCGATGGATAAATTGTGCCATTTGCAGAATGAATTGGAGACGCACAACGCCTGGCACACTCATTTGCAGGTCGATACCGTAATTTCCCATCTGAAATTAGATGCCGATGCCGAGGTTTCGACCTTGTCGGCAGGACTCAAACGGCGGGTTTTGCTTGCCCGGGCATTGGTTCTTGAGCCGGATATTCTGCTTTTGGACGAGCCGACCAACCATCTCGACGTCGATTCCATCGTCTGGCTGGAAGAATTTCTCGAAAGCTATCCGGCCACGCTGATTTTTGTGACGCATGACCGGATGTTTTTACGCAAGCTCTCGACGCGGATTGTCAATATCGACCGCGGGCGGGCTTCGAGCTGGCAATGCGATTACGATACCTTTATCAAACGCAGGCAAGGTCAGCTTGATGCGGAACTTAGCGAACAAGCCCTGTTCGACAAAAAACTGGCGCAGGAGGAAACGTGGATTCGCACGGGCGTCAAAGCCCGCCGGACACGCAACGAAGGCCGCGTTCGGGAACTGCTCAAAATGCGGGAACTCCGCAGGCAGCGGCGGGCGGCCGTCGGCAAGGTGCGATTTCAGACGCACACGACGGAGATTTCGGGTGATTTGGTGATTGAAGGCATCGGTGTTAGCTTTGCGTATCCGAATGCGGATAAGAAAAAAGCTCCCAAAATCATCGACAATTTTACAACGACCATTATGCGCGGCGATAAGATTGGCGTCATCGGCCCCAATGGCAGCGGCAAAACAACACTGCTTAAACTGCTGCTGGGCTTGCTTAAGCCGACCGATGGCGTAGTGAAGTTGGGGACAAAATTGGAAATCGCATATTTTGACCAGCTTCACGCCCAATTGGATGAAAACAAGCCAGTCTGGGAAAATGTCGCCGATGGCTACAGCAGCATCCGCATCAACGGCAAAGAAAAAAATGTGGTCGGCTACCTGCAGGATTTTCTTTTTACACCCCAGCAGGCCCGTAATCTGGTTCAGCACCTCTCCGGGGGTGAACGCAATCGGCTGCTGCTGGCGCGGCTTTTTGCAAAACCATCCAATGTGCTGGTCTTGGATGAGCCTACCAATGACTTGGATATGGAAACGCTCGAATTACTCGAAGAATTGCTGGTCGAATACAAAGGGACGGTGCTGCTGGTCAGCCACGACCGCGCCTTTATCAATGATGTGGTAACCGGTACGTTTGTCCTGGAGGGCAAGGGTAAGGTTTCCGAGTATGTCGGTGGTTATGACGACTGGATTCGCCAGCGCAAGGTCGAGCCGCTCGAACTTGCGTCAGCACTCAGCAAGCCGGAAAAGTCAGAGGCCGTTGCCGACCCCGTTGTCGCCAAAAAGAAACTTAGCTACAAAGAGCAAAAAGAGCTTGAATCGCTGCAAATCAAAATTCAACAAGCCGAACGGGAACTTGCGTCGCTGCATGAACAGATGGCACAGCCCGTATTTTACAAGCAATCCAGTGAAATCATCGCCAAAGCCACCCAGCAAGTCCAGCAGCTTGATGAGCAGTTAAGCCAGATGTATGCCCGCTGGGAACAATTAGAAATGTAACAAGCCCGCAAAACAAATCTGTGATGTGTTTTAGGAAAAAATCTCTTGAAACAGATGTCAAAATGGGCAATTTAGATAGATTGGCTATAGATTATTAACGCTGAAAAGGTCGTTTTGTCGATAATGTAGGATATACTATGCTATTTGGAAAAGAATGTCCGACCTTTTAAGACAATTTCAAGAATCCGCGTTCACGCTGTCGCCGGTCGTTTTAGCCGGAGTTGGCGCTGGGCTGGTCTGGCTGGGACTGTTTTTGTGGCTGGGCGGGCTGCGATGGCTGAAGTTTCTTGCCGGGTTTGCTGCCGCCGCGGTGGGGTATGCTGTGGCACTGCGTTTTGCCGGGCAGCAGACGGCGGTTTTAGTCGTTGCGGCGGTGATCGCCGGTCTGGTTGGTATTTTTCTGGAAAAGACCGTGGGGGTGATTGTTGCCGCTGTGCTGGCGGCGCTAATTGTTAATTTGCTGCTTGCCTTGCCGATGCTGAGCGATGCCAAGACCTGGAGCGATAGTCCGAGGGTACAATCAGCCAAAGACGTTTCGCCGTCTGTCGCCGAGAGTTTGACGACACTGGAAATCTATGGCCGGTATCTAATTGAAAAAGGGATTCAGGCGGTCCAGTCGCTTGGCAATGTCGGCTATACAGCATCGGCGATTGCGGGGCTGGCGGTTCTTGGTGTTGGACTTGCAGTTCCGCGAGGAATTTGTGCGTTGATGTGCGCGATATTCGGCACGGCGGCGATTGCGACAGGATTACTGCTGTTATTGCTGTACAAAGGCTCAAAGCCGGTGGATTATATTTTAGAATGTCAGGGGATGCTGTGGATGATTGCCCTGGGGATGGTCGGATTTGGAATGCTGATTGATCTGGCATTGTGTCCAGGGCGACCCAGGAAAAAAGCTGCCCCCGAAGAAAAACAAACAGGAGATAAAAAATGATTTCATTTTTGCTTGCGGTGACGGAAAACAGTTCTGGCGCGAAACAGTCGACGTTTAATATGGATCAGACGCTGAATTTTGTCTGGGAGCAGATTACCAGCTTGACCTGGCTTCAAGCGGTCATCGGTATTTCGTTCGGAATGGTGTACCTGCTGTACGGTTGGCGCATTTTCCGGATACTGGTGGTCATCTGTTTCGCGTTAATCGGGTTGTTTCTGGGAATTATGGCCGGGCAGAAATTCGGCAGCGAACTGATGGGCGGGGTGATGGGTACGATTGCGTTTGCGGTTTTGGCGGTGTGGCTGGTTAAGTGGTGTGTGTCCATTCTTGGCGCCGCCGCTGGCGGGATTGTTACCGGCGGATTGTGGTATGCGGTGGGGCTTCCGGAGCAATACATCTGGGCTGGCGCAGTTATCGGTATTGTTGCTGGCGGAATGATATCATTTATTCTGCTGAAAATTTCAGTCATGCTCTTTACCAGTATGGGCGGGGCGGTGATTATGGCCATTAGTTTCCTGGCGCTGCTGCATCAGTACGAAAGCAAAGTCCTTAGCCCGGCGACGGATAATATCCACCAGCTGCTATTTGACAAGGTATGGTTTTTGCCGCTGGCGATTATTATTCCGACTATTATCGGGATGATTGTACAGAATTCTTTGATTAAAAAGTCCAGCGAATGGGACTTCTAAAAGAGAAGGTGTTTTAAGGCTTGCACGCCAGACAGGGTCTTCGGCCTGAGGCAACCGCGTCTTCTTTGGTTTTATAGACGATTTTCGTATTCTCCTTGATACGGTTTGCATGGGTACAGGTCGGCTTGTGAAAGACCTTGCCGGATTTGGATGAGATGTATCCTTCGGCGGGTGCTGCGGCAGGGGAAGCGGTGTCCTGTTTTTCTGATTCGGATGCGGCGGGCAGTGCTTGTGCCGCCGGTTCTGCATTCTTGGGTACGATTAATTTTTTGGCATAACCGCGGTCAATCAGCATCTGCCCTAAGTCTTTGCCTGCCACTTCAATATCCGCGACAAGACAAAATGTTTGCCCGCGCTGAATGTTTTTTAATTGCACCGCGGGAGTCGTCGGACTATTCGCATCCGTGGCTTTTAATGCGTTACTTAGCGTCTCGAGAATGAATGTTCGGACAGTCAGGCTGAATTCGGGTTGCGGCTCAAGCCCGCGAATCTGAACGGGAATTTCGCTGCCGATAACGGCGGGCCAGTCGGCGATATCGCAGTAAATCCGGCACACCGCATCCACCCGCAAAGCCTTCGTTACCACTGCATCGCCGAAGTTGTCGGTTTTGATCTCGGCATCCTGCTGTGCGAACAAAGTACCGCAACAAAGAAGAAAAGCTACCCCCAACATTCCTATCAATCTCATTGTTACTCCCTATTCAATACTTTGTTTCATCAGCAACAGTTTTGTTAACGGTATTTGGAATAAATAATTCCTTAACAGATGGTTTTATCAGCATGATTATGGATAAAACGCCAAGAACCGTTCCAAATGGTGCAAAAGTACATTCAATGCCCGCCATCACCAGACAATAATAGTAATACACTTTGCGTGATAGAAATCTACCCGCAAGAAAAACACAAACGGCAAATGCCCAACCAGCCAGGATAGCTACACTTCCGAATATAAGAAAAAGCCAACCTAAAAACTGCGGTGGAGCATCCCCGCGAGGAAACAATCGTTCAGGAGAAAAAACCATCATGATGCCAAGAATAATATGCAGTAAAGGTATGCAGGCAAACAATGCCGATATGCCGGCAAGAACATAATGGAATATAGATAGTAAACGCAAATATTTTAATTCGTCACTCATAGATTGTTCTCCTTGTTAGAATTATAATCTTGCTCGCTTAATACAGTTATGCACCTATAAAAACTTCGCATTGCGAAGCTGGTTGAGGGTATCCAAAGCCATCTGATGGCGATGAATGCGTTCGGCCACGGTCAAGCGAAGATTCGCCAGCAACAGGGAAATATCCACCCCTTCGGCAGCCGCTTCGGCGACGGCAGGATACTTTTGCATCAGCGTCTCGATGCTCTCATTGGTTATAAATTGCAGATTTTCAGCCATAGATCAAAATCCGGGACATGTTTGTGCCATTACCCCATCGAGCAACCGCCATTGCTTACTGAACAGCCACCGCCATCCATAGCACAAGACCCACCCGGCATAGCAGCAGCCTTTGCGGTGGCTTTGCGATTATAGGGCAGCTTCATCAATAACAGTCCCATCATGCAGCTATCAGTCAGCCCCGCAAACAGCAATCCAGACCCGACAAAAATCGGAATAATCAAAAACCAGCGGCTGACCAGCAGCCCAAGCAGCCCGCCAATGAGCGCAAAGCTGCCTGCAATCATGCGTACTTGCCGTTCCAGGGATATCGGTACATTTTCTTTCACCACCGGATAGCCGTTTTTGAGCCAGCCATTTAGGCTTTCTTTGGCGATGCAGATGTTTTGCATCCCCAGCGATAGCAGCAATTCGGCGGCTTGTGCGGCCCTTGCACCAGACCTACATGAAACAATCCATTGACTGGCCCCTTTAAGGCGTTCAGCTTGACCAGCCAGCGTGTCTATCGGTATGTTTAACGATGGCTCAATCCGAACGGCTTGATATTCATCGACGCGCCGTACATCCAACAGTTTCCATTGACCACTATCTAACCGATGTTTGACCTCTGCAGCGTCAACAGCTTCAATCTCGGCGGCGGTGCCTCTGCGGTTAATATCAATAATCGCATCCATATTAAACGGCTTGGGCAGCGTCTTAGACCGCATCGTTTGCACAAAAGCGGCTTTATCCGTTTGAGCCATAAAGGGGTTCTGCGCAATTTCCGCTCCGATGGTGGATTCAGTGTGGTTTTTGTAGTCGTGTGCCGGATAAACAGTGGTTTCCGCATCCATTGCCTTGAACCGCTTTAAGGTTTCAAACATCTCTTCCGGCGAACCATTTTGAAAGTCCGTCCGTCCGACCGAGCCGATCATCAATACATCACCGGTAAAGACAACCCCTTGTGCCAAAAGCGAGATACTGTCATCGGTATGTCCTTGGCTTTCCAAGACCTCTAATTTTGCAGTGCCGAACGGAATCGTATCACCTGTACCGACCCGCTGCGGATTAAATGAGGAGATGGCCTTTTTTGACATATAGAGAGGGCAATTGAACTCCGATTTGAGAATGGCCGCGGATGAAATATGGTCTGCGTGGGTGTGTGTATCGACAATCCCGGCCACAGTCAGTCCCCGCTTGTGAATTAAATCACGATATATTGCCGGCTTGGTAATATGCGGGTCAATGAGTAAGGCCTGCGAGCCGGAGACCAAGACATAAGAAAAACACGCTCCAGAGCAAATCTGTTCAACACTAAACGTTTTTTCCATACGATTTCTCCTGTTCCTGTTTTCCACTATACCACGCAATTATACCGTCCAGAACAAATCTGGACAAACAAAAAACCGCACCGCTTATTCCGGGCGATTGAGAATCTCTCGGAGCGATTCGTGGATTTTGCCATTGGTGCAGATAAATTGCCCGGGCAATCCGGATGTGCCGCCGGAAAAGTCGGTAACGACGCCTCCGGCCCTTTCGACAATAAACGCCCCGGCGGCGATGTCATACAGCTTAAGATTTAATTCCCAATGGCCTTCGATGCATCCGCTGGCGACATAGCAACAATCCGCGGCGGCAGAACCGAGACGGCGGACATCTTGAATCTCCGGCATCACGCGATTAAAAAATGGCAGATTGGGAGACCCTTTTTCGAGCGGCTGGCAGGCAAAACCGGTCGCCAATACACACTCGGCCAGATTATCCTGCTGCGAAACGTGGATGGGGCTGCCGTTAAGTGTTGCCGGGCCGTTTTCGACGGCTTCATATAAATCGTTGCAGGCTGGCTGGAGTACCGCGCCGAGGATGGTTGTGCCGCTGCATTCTAATGCGATGGAAATGGAATAAAACGGCAACCCCCGCATAAACGAAGTCGTCCCGTCAATCGGGTCGATGATCCAGCGGTATTCATTGCCGGCGATCTTGCCTGCTTCTTCACCATAGATACTGTGATCGGGGAATTCGCGTAAAATGTGTTCAATAATAAATTTTTCGGTTGCCACATCCGCTTCGGTTACATAATCCCGAAAGGCTTTATTGTTGACTTGCAGTGTGTCGCGTTTTTTACGAAAATTAAGTGTAATATCTCCCGCCTCAAGAATCAAGTGATGCAGAAATCCCTGGGTGTGTTTCAAGTCAATCATTTTATAGCTCTCTGTCCACCGCCTCTGCGATGCGTTCGGCTCGTTTGATTAAATCTTTGAGTGTTGCCGGTGTAATCGATTGTGCTCCATCCGATGCGGCGTGTTCCGGGTCGAGATGGCATTCGATGAGCAATCCATCGGCGCCAGCGGCAACCGCCGCAAGACTCATCGGTGATACCAGATGCGAACGGCCTGTGCCGTGCGAAGGATCGACCAGTACCGGCAGATGTGTCATTTCATGCAATTCCGCTACTGCCGCCAAAGGCAGCGTGTTGCGGACATAATCTTCAAATGTCCGAATCCCGCGCTCGCAGAGAATCACGTTTTTATTGCCGGCGTTAATAATGTATTCGGCGGCCAAAAGCAGCTCTTCCAGCGATGCGCTCATTCCCCGCTTAAGCAGAACCGGACGGGTTGTTTTGCCGACCGCTTCCAGCAGCGGATAATGCTGCATATTCCGTGCGCCGATCTGAAGCACATCCGAGTATTGCGCGACCAGTAAGACCTGATCGACTGC
Organism: uncultured Pirellulales bacterium; assembly: GCA_964630865.1. Lineage (GTDB taxonomy): Bacteria > Planctomycetota > Phycisphaerae > Sedimentisphaerales > Anaerohalosphaeraceae > Anaeroglomus. The sequence goes on from CAZVXR010000186.1 coordinate 7,970, forward strand.
GACCACTTCCGTAACAACAGCCAGCCCTGTGAGTTCACGGGCTTCAGCCAGAATTTCAAGTCCCTCCTTGCCGAGCCCCTGAAAACTGTATGGGCTGGAGCGGGGCTTAAATGCGCCGCCGCGAATACCGATACAGCCGGCATCTCTGACGGCTTTGGCAGTGTCGAGCAGTTGTTTGCGATTTTCAACCGAACAGGGGCCGGCAATGATGCCGACCTTTTTGCCTCCAATGGGAAAAGCCTGCGGGCCGATAGGGATGATGGAGCGTTCTTGTTTAACCTCCAGTGAAGCGATTTTATACGGCGCGAGGATGGGGACGATTTTTTCGACCATCGCGGCGGTTTCAATGGCGCCTTTGTCCACTGCGCGTTTATCGCCGATGCAGGCGATGACCGTCCGGTCGGTGCCGCAAATGACGTGTTCTTTCAGGCCGTATTCCCGAACCAGGTCAACAACGTGCTGAACCTGTTCCTTGCTCGCACCGGCTTTCATGACAATAATCATATTCTGACCTTTTCTAATCTGTAAAATTCAATTATATTAGACTGGGTATTATACAAGGTATGGTCGGTTTTTCCAGCTTAAGATTGATAAATAAAGGATATTGTTATGCGATTATTAGCAGTTTCTGATATTCACGGTAAAACGGATATGGTACAGCGGCTCTTGGCGGTGGCAACCGGAGTGGATTTAGTGATTATCGCGGGGGATATAACCAATTTTGGAGGGTATGAGGCGGCTGCGGAGGTTTTTTTGCCGATATTGGCCAAAGGAATCCCGGTTCTGGCTGTCGCAGGAAATTGTGATACCGAAGAAGTTGAGGCGTATCTGAGGGATAAAGAAATAGCTCTTTCCGGACGTTGCGTCAGGCAGGAGAATTGTGCTTTTATTGGAGTTAGCGGCTCGCTGCCGTGTCCGGGAAATACGCCAAGTGAACATGGGGAGAATTTCTTTGAAAATGAACTGAATACAACACGTTGTCAGTTGACAGGCAATCTCGTTGTCGTTACCCATCAGCCTGCGTTTGGCACAAATGTCGATTGTGTCGGTGGAATTCATAGGGGGAGCCAGGCAATCCGTAAATTCATCGAAACCCACAAACCGATTCTTGCCATTAGCGGCCACATCCACGAGGCTTTTGGCAAAGATACCCTTGGCCCAACAACCCTAATCAACCCCGGCCCACTCAAGCAGGGTCGGTATGCGATTGTGGAAATAGAGGGGCAGCAAGTGCGCATCAGCTTGTACAATATGGGGTAAAGTAAAGAGAAAAACAGGTTAAAGACAGGTTAAATACAGGCAAGTTTTGTCATTTTTGCCATTTTTTCGGGCTTGACGGGTCGGGAAATAGCCTGTATATTGAGTCCCGTTATTGGGGAATGGTGTAATGGTAGCACCGCTGACTCTGGATCAGCTAGTTGGGGTTCGAGTCCCTATTCCCCAGCGTATTTGCCCTCCGTTCCAGACGGAGGGTTTTTTATGCGCAAAAGTTCGTTTGCATTCACATGCAGGTGGGGTTAGACTATCTCGTCGATAAATTTCGGAGATTTTTATCCGGAATCGGTGAGAAAATGAAAAGTTCACCTTTATTTTTTCCGATATTAAAAGCAGGACTTTTTGCAGGGTCGATTTCGAGGCAATCTGCATCGTCCGAGAAAAATACATAAAATGATAGAAATAAGACAAACGGATTCTGAATGATTTATCAGCCTTCACACAAAATGGAACAGGAAGCCCGACATCCGGCGTTGGACCCCCGGCTTCAAGTGCAATATCAGCGTACCCGTGAAATGACGATTGACGATTTGCTGCTGGAAAATCGCATCGTGTTTCTCATTGGCGAGATATCCTACCGTTTGGCATCGGAAGTGATTATGAAGCTTCTGTATCTGGATAATCTCAAACGCGGCGTCGAAATCAGCCTGTACATCAATTCCCCCGGCGGTTCGGTTGACGATACGATGGCGATCTATGATACGATCCGGTTTATCGGCTCGCCGGTAGCGACATTCTGCATCGGTCGGGCGCAGTCCGGTGGGGCGGTAATTTTGGCAGCTGGCACCAAAGGTCGTCGCCATGCGCTGCCCCATGCGAAAATTATGCTCCATCAGCCCTGGGGCGGTGTTACCGGACAGGCCGAAGACATTCGCATTCAGGCTGAAGAAATCGGCAAAGCCAAGCGGATGATCAATGAAATTCTTTCCAAGCATACGGGGCTAACGGCCGAAAAGCTGGCCGAGGAAACCGAACGCGACAGGTATATGTCCGCCGAAGAGGCCAAAGTGTGGGGACTGATTGATGACGTCCTGAAAGAAAAAGAAGACGAACCTGAAACCGAAAAGAAATAACCGCCGAGTCTTTCGGCTTGTGATAAAGAGGCAAATATGACTTTCAGCAATAACCTTGTACCTATTGTAATTGAAAAGACCGGACGCGGCGAGCGGGCGTATGATATTTATTCGCGGCTGCTCAAAGACCGCATTATTTTTCTTGGCGGCCAGGTTGATGATGACTCGGCAAATCTGATTGTCGCCCAGATGCTGTTTCTCAGCAACGAAGACAATTCTTCCGATATTCATTTTTATATCAATTCTCCCGGCGGTTCGATTACCGCGGGGCTGGCTGTGTATGATACGATGCGGTTTCTGCGGTGTCCGGTGGCGACCTATTGTGTCGGACAGGCCGCCAGCATGGGTGCGGTTCTGTTTGCCGGCGGCGAAAAAGGCAAGCGGTTCATTCTGCCCAACAGTCGCGTGCTGCTGCATCAGCCGCTGCTCAGCGGCGAAATGATCGCTCCGGTTACGGATCTGGAAATCGAAGCCAAGGAAATCCTTCGTTTGCGCAGCCGACTGTATCAGATTCTGGTTGACCATACCGGCAAGGATATGGCCAAAATCCAAAAAGACTGCGACCGCAATCTTTGGCTCGAAGCCGACGAAGCTGTCCAGTACGGTCTTGCCGACGCGATTCTCCGCAAAGAGCCGGATATTAAGCATAGCCCGATTGAAGAATAAAATTTAGGAATACAGGAATGCAGGTATGCAGGTATGCGGGAATAAATTTAATTTCTTAATTCTACATTCTACATTCTTACTCTTTTTTGGCTGTCTCTTCCTTGCTGGTTGCGGCGGTTCGGTTGAGGATTCTCTTTGGCAGCAGATTAGATTGCTTGAGGAAGAAAAGCATACCCTTGAGGCCGACAATGAAAAATTGCAGCGCGAAAATCAACAGCTCAATCAACAGGCCGCGACATTGCAGAGCATTGCCGCTGACCAGCGAACCGCGGCATTGAATACGCTCTATAAAATCGAAATCGGATCGCGCAGCGGGCTGTTTGATAAAGATAATAATGGTTCGAAAGAGACGCTGGTGGTCTATGTCAAGCCGATGGATGTTGTGCAGGATGGCGTTAAGGCGGCTGGACAGATGGAGGTTCAGTTGTGGAATCTTGATGCCGCCGATCCCAATGGCGCGATGCTGAAACAATGGAAAATCCAGCCCGAAGAACTGACCAGGCTGTGGGCTGGTACGATTTTCAGCGAGTTCTACCGCCTTAATTTTCCTGTAGATAACATCATCAAGGGCAACGAAAAAGACCTGACCGTCAAGGTCAAATTTACCGACTACTTCACCGGCAAGGTTCTTCAAGCCCAGCAGGCGATTCGGTAATTGTTCCCCCAACGCAGAATGTTTCTATATCCATTTTTGTAATCGTTTACCCAGATGCTGCCATGACGTTCATTCGATAAGGCCGAGGTCTAAAAGGGAGTAGGGAGCATTGTGAAGATAGTCCTATTAAACGGTGAAAATAAAAAAGGCCGGCTCTTGCGAGTCGGCCTTTTATTTTAACAAAGATAACTAAAACTTAGAAGCTCAATGCGTAAGAAAGACCGCCGAAGAATTCATCTTCCTCGTTGACGGTGTCTTCCATTGAGGTCTGATAGAAAAGGCCGGGCGTTACTTTTGCGCCAGTTATCGGGCATTTGAAATTGGTTGAAAGACCCCACAGAATGTGTGACCAATCGTTGTCCACATTGCCGTAGCCGGTTCCGTCATTATAAACCGCATCGGCGCTGAACTTCATCGGCAGCTCGGGCATCTGTTCAAATGTCCAGTTGTAATCAAGGCCGAGATCATGAATCGGGCCTTGTCCAAAGGTGTGTCCACTGTCGCCGCGGGCCTGCCACATATGGTAGTAGGCATAACGGGGAACAAAACCCTGGCCAATCATATTGGGCCATGCCAGTTCGATAAAACCTTCCTGCATATCTTGTAAAGCGCTGTTGTTATTATCCCCATTTTTGCTGTCGATCTTGATCCAGTCATAGTAACGCCATCCGACGGTGTAATTGGTAACAAAGCAGTTTTCACCGAATGTGTTCTTGTAAGCAATGGTATAGGCCATCTCTGTCGCATCTACAGTGCTTACCGAGCCACCGTTCTTGGAGGCACCGGCCCAAGATGACCAGACATTAAAGTTCCAGCCATTGCCCATATCCAGGTTGATGCTGGGCTGGAATGCGGCCTTGTCATCCAGCATGTCAAAGCCACGCCAGATGTATTTGGTTACATAGCTGGCGTCAATTGTTGTTACCATTCCGCTGTCGTTGCTGGCCGCTGCGACAGGTTGTGGTGCGGCGGCTGCCGGTTGAGTTTCAGCGGCAAACGATGCCGCTGCCAATGCGCCCATCAGGGCCAAAATAAACACTTTCTTCATCTTTTGTTTCCTTTCGAATTACTGTTCAGTCCGTTTTTAAAAACCGATTAAATTCTAACCACAAATATTGCAAAAAAGACATTTGCCCAATTTTATATCGACCCGTTTAGAAATCAAGCTAAATTTTTATTAATTTATCTAATTCTGGGTATGGAAACACGTTCAATCAAAGCTCAACGCCCTATCCGCAGGTATTATCGTGAACCGATATGAAAAATCAAGCCCAAAATTACGGGACCAAAATAGGCGATTGGAACATCTGTTTGGCTTGACCAACCAGATAAAAGCTGCCTGCGATGCAGACGAGGTCTTCGCGCGAAATTGCGCTCTTGGCAATACGCAATGATTCAGACAGACTCATTGCAGTCTGACACATTTTGCCGCAGATATCAGTGTACATCTCGGCCAAATCGTGCGGGGAGACTGCCTTAGGCGAGTTGCTCCGGGTGAAAATCATTTTATCGGCGCCGTACTGAAGCTCGGTGAGCATACCCCGCACATCTTTGTCGTTGTTGCAGCCGAAAATGATAACCATTGAATCATAAGGTACATGCTGGCCGATAGCCTGAATTAACGCACGGATGCTGGCTGCATTATGTGCGGCATCCACCAAAATCCGGGGATCATGACAGACCATTTCCATCCGGCCGGACATCTGGACATCGCTTAGTCCCTGTATCGCTTTTTCATCATTAATCTGAAAACCCTGCGACTTAAGACTGTCCAGCATAGCCAGCGCCAAACCGCAATTGATTGCCTGATGTTCGCCCGGCAGGGGTACTCGCAGGTGTTCAAATTTACTCGTTGGCGTAGTCAGGCAGATGCGGTTATGCGGGCCGTGCTCGCGGGACGATTCAAAACGAAAGGAAAAGTCAACATCGCGGCCGGTAACGGTCAATGGAGCCTTGACTGCGGTGGCTTGTTTTTTAATAGCTTTCAATGCCATTGGGTCTTGCTGTACCGTAAAAACAGGGATACCTTTTTTGATAATCCCAGCCTTTTCCCGTGCGATATGCTCCAGGGTTGGCCCCAGCAGATTCTGGTGATCGATGCTAATGCTGGTAATGCCGACAACCGAAGGGGTGATGACGTTGGTACTGTCGAGCCGTCCGCCAAGTCCTGTTTCAATTACGGAAATGTCCGCTTTTTTATCTAAGAAATACAAAAACGCCATCGCCGTCATAATTTCAAAAAATGTAGGAAAACTGTCTTTTCGCCCCATTTTTTCAAGAACCGGATGGATGCGGTTCATAATACCCAAAAATTCTTTTCGCGTAATCATCTCAGAATTGATGGTTATTCTCTCGTGGAGGCTGCTGACGTGCGGGGAGGTATATAGTCCAACCCGATAACTGTTGGCTTCCACCATTCGAGCCAGCATCGTCGCGGTAGAACCTTTGCCCTTGGTTCCGGCGATGTGAACGGACCGCACTTTCTTATGGGGGTCGCCAATGCCCTTGAGGAGCTCGTTCATCCGATCCAAATCGAAAGTGGTTACATTATAGCGCAGTTTCTGCTGTTTCTCGTAGTCAGTGTGCTTGAATAGATAATCCAAAGCCTGATCGTAATTGCGAAAGGCTTTATCGGTTCGCTGCACTTTATTGACTGAAGAGGTTATCTTCTTACTCGTTTTCGGAGACGCTTTTGTCTTTTCTGTCGTTACCATAAGCGGTTAATCCTAACAGGAAGTATTCCAGAAGTCAAATCAATTATGCATCAGAATGTCAAAATACATTATTTAAAATCTATTATCCAAGATGTAACTGTCTTTATTTTAGAGAGATACGGCTTAAATAACAAAACAGACATAAACACGTCCACAATTTTTACTATAAGTATTTCAAATTATTGAATCTCTCCAGCTTATAAAATGGCACTATCTATCCTATACTCTGAAATTCTCAACCTAACTTATTTTCAGTTATTTTTTTGAATCAAACAGGTGTTTCTGCTTGAAAACAAATTCTCCAAACCAATCTACCTGTCAAATTATGATTTGTTCGATATCGTCACATGTAATTAGGACTACTTATGATAGGATGTTGTTACTTAATTTTAATGGACAATCGGTTATAAAGTCTTCAAAATGGTCTTGTATAGTAGGCCTGTGTTTTGTACTATACGGCACACATTTTTAACTCGTAAACCTCTAATGTGCGGTTTGAATATCTTTATTAAGGGAAATATGGAATATGGTTGAAGCAGCAAAAAAGACGGGCCTAACGGCATTGGATGAATTGTGCGTCAATACAATACGGTTTCTTTCGATGGATGGCGTTCAGGCGGCTAAATCCGGACACCCAGGACTGCCGATGGGAATGGCTCCTGCGGCGTATGCTTTGTGGATGCGGCATCTCAAATTTAATCCGGCAGATCCAAACTGGATCAATCGTGACCGGTTTGTTTTGTCGGCCGGCCACGGCAGTATGCTGCTGTATTCGCTGTTGCACTTGTGCGGATTTGATTTGCCGCTTGATGAATTGAAAAAATTCCGCCAGTGGGGCAGTAAAACTCCCGGCCATCCGGAATTTGGACACACAGCAGGCGTTGAAGTAACCACCGGTCCGCTCGGGCAGGGGGTTTGCAATGCCGTAGGTATGGCGATAGCCCAAAAGTATCTGGCTGCACGCTACAATAAAGACAAGTATAACGTCTTTGACTATTCCATCTTCACGATTTGCGGCGACGGCTGCCTGCAGGAAGGCGTCAGCGGCGAGGCAAGCAGTTTAGCCGGTCATCTGGGGCTGGATAATCTGATTGTGATTTATGACGATAACCATATCACCATCGATGGTCATACCACTCTGTCATTTTCGGAAGATGTTGCCGCCCGTTATCGTGCGTATGGGTGGAATGTGATCGAAATCGGCGGTGATGGCCACGACATTGCGGCCCTCGATGCGGCACTGGAGTATGCCAAAGCCCAGTCCGAACGTCCGACGCTGATTAAGTTCCGCTCCTATATAGGTTTCGGCAGTCCCAATTTTCAGGATACCCATACGGCCCACGGAGCGCCGTTAGGTGAGGACGAAATCCGGCTGATTAAGAAAAATTTCGGCTGGGACCCGGAAAAGAGCTTTGTTGTGCCTGCTGAAGTGGCCGCCACTATGGGGCAATGCAGGGATAAGGGCAAAAAATCGCAAGCCGACTATCAGAAGATGTTTGACCTCTGGGCTGGGGAATATCCCCAGTTGGCCAAAGAATTGAAAGACGCTCTGTCCGGCAAGGTTGTTCTCGATGACAGCAAACTGCCGAAATTTGATCCTGCTACCCCGATTGCGACACGTTCTGCTTCCGGTAAAGTGCTTGATGCGATGATGCCGCTAATGCCGCTGATACTGGGCGGTTCGGCGGACTTGACTCCGTCGAATAATACGCATTTTAAAGGCGCTCAGGATTTCCAGAAAAATAGTCCTGCCGGCCGCTATATTCGCTACGGCGTTCGCGAACATGCCATGGGCGCGGTGATGAATGGTATCGCTGTCAGTAAGCTTTTGCGGCCTTATGGCGGGACATTCCTCGTATTTGCTGATTATATGCGCGGCGCTATTCGTGTTGCGGCACTGTCGAAGTATCCGACGATTTTCGTCTTTACCCACGACAGCATTGGTGTTGGCGAAGATGGCCCGACCCATCAGCCGGTTGAGACGGTTGCGTCTCTGCGAAGCATCCCGAATTTGCTGACATTCCGTCCTGCGGATGCCAATGAGACCGTCTCAATGTGGAAGTACATCTTTGAGCACAACGATGCTCCCGTTGCGACGGCGCTGACGCGGCAGAATCTGCCGGTGCTGGACCCCGCAAAGTATGCGGGAATGAAGAACTTCAACAAGGGGGCTTATGTTCTGATTGCTCAGGATAAGCCGGATGTGCTGCTGCTGGCGACCGGGTCGGAAGTCTCCTTGGCGATGGAGGCCTGTACAAAACTGGCTGCCGAAGGCGTCAAGGCACAGGTTGTTTCCATGCCGTGCTGGGAATTGTTCGAAAAACAGGATCAGGCGTACAAAGACAGTGTGATTCCGCCGTCAGTTAAAGCCCGCGTTGGCGTCGAAGCGGGGATTCGTATGGGTTGGGATCGCTGGATTGGCGATAAAGGCGAATTTGTCGGGATGCTCGGATTTGGAGCATCCGGACCGGCGAAAACCTGCTTCGACAAGTTTGGCATTACTACCGACGCAGTTGTTATGGCGGCAAAGAAAAGCATCCAAAAGAAGTAATTAACGCTACACAATACACACATATTGCACATCTTGTAGCATCTCAGGCCGCGAAAGCGGCCTTTTTTGTTTTGGAATGCCTTATCCACACTTTTTTTAAAAAAACAACAAAAAAGAAGGTCCGATATAAAGTTTTCACCGCTACCCCCGATAATAGCTTTGATAGGTGTCAAACAGTATCCATTTTATTGAGACAAAAGATTATTGGACTAAAAAAGACTTAAGTTTCTGGAAAGGCTTCCGATAATAAGGCCAGACAGCTAAAGAAGTCGAATGTTTTATCGGAACAACAGTAGCAATGGTAGTAAAACTTAATCATGGTAAGGAGATACAAAGATGTTAGCAATTAAAAACAATATTATGGCGGAAAACGCAGCAAGGCAATTGGGCAAGTCCTACGATGCTCTGGGTAAGTCTGTCGAGCGGCTTTCTTCGGGCTTGCGAATCAACAGTGCCAAAGACGATGCAGCGGGCCTGGCGGTTCGCGAATTGATGCGAGCTGACATTGCGGTGATCAAACAGGGGTCGCGCAACGCTCAGGACGCGATCAGTATGCTGCAAACCATGGAAGGGGCGATGGCGTCAATCGACAACGTCCTGATTCGTATGAAAGAGCTGGCCGAGCAAGCTGCGACAGGGTCTTATTCCGAACAGCAGCGAAATATTATGAATAACGAATTCCAGCAGATGATTCTGGAAATGGATCGTATTGCGGATACGACGCAATTTAATAGTATCAACATGCTTGACAGCGCAACCGGTTCCCAGACCATTC
>CAZVXR010000187.1:0-10989 GCA_964630865.1 uncultured Pirellulales bacterium
GTCGTGCAGACAAGTTTGACGTTCATTTTCCGCATAATATTGCGCACTGAAAATTCCGGCGTGCGGAGCATTTCGCCGCATTTTTCGTAAATTTCTTTTGCCGTTTCCGAGTTGAGCAGTGTGTTTATACCGAAATAGCGATGGAGTTCCAAATGCGTCCAGTGATAGAGCGGATTGCGAAGGGTGTGAGGAGCCGTCTGTGCCCACTTTTGAAATTTTTCCCAGTCGGACGCCTCGCCGGTGCAATAGCGTTCCGGTACGCCATTGGTACGCATCGCCCGCCATTTGTAATGATCGCCATAAAGCCAAATCTGGGTCAGATTCTCAAACCGCTGATCGTCAGCAATCTGCGCCGGCGGCAGATGACAGTGATAGTCAAAAATCGGCATCTTTGCGGCATAGTCATGATAGAGTTTTTGCGCTGTTTTGGTTTGCAGTAAAAAATCGTCAGATATAAATGGTTTCATTTGCAGTTTCCCTAAATTGAAAAGGCACAGCTTTTTGCCGTGCCTTTGATCGTTTCAAAACCCTTATACAATATAAGTATTGGCCGTTGTTGTTCCGCCCTTGCCTGTCCAGTTCGTATGGAAAAATTCACCTCGTTTTTTATCCACCCGCTCGTAGGTATGCGCACCGAAGTAATCGCGCTGCGCCTGCAGCAGATTTGCCGGCAAGCGGGCATGGCGATAGCCATCATAATAGGCCAGTGCCGCGCTGATAGCCGGCATCGGAATGCCCATTTCGACCGCACCGATAACCACGCGACGCCATGATTTTTGCGCCTTATCCATAGCAGCCTTAAAGAATGGATCAAGCAGCAAATTGACGAGTTTGGGGTTCCTGTCGAATGCTTCCTTTATTTTGCCCAAAAATGCCGAGCGAATAATACAGCCGCCGCGCCACATCAGAGCAATGCCGCCATTATTGAGATTCCATTTATATTCTGTTGCGGCAGCACGCATAAGCTGGTAGCCCTGAGCATAACTGACGATCTTAGAGGCGTACAATGCCGCCTGCAAATCTTTGACGAAAGCCTTTTTGTTCCCGTCAAACTTCGGCTTGGGGCCTTTGAGTATCTTTGACGCAGCAACACGCTCATCCTTGATAGCGGAAAGACATCGTGCAAAAACAGCTTCGCCGATAAGGGTAAGCGGCTGGCCGGTGTCGAGAGCAGCGATAGCCGTCCATTTTCCGGTACCCTTTTGGCCCGCGGTATCGAGAATTAGATCAATGACCTCATTGCCCTCTTCGTCCTTGTAGCCGAGAATGTCGCGGGTAATCTCGATCAGATACGAATCCAGCTCGCCCTTGTTCCATTCAGCGAACGCCTTATGCATTTCGGCATTGGTCATCCCAAGACCCTCTTTCATCATTTGATAGGTCTCGCATATCATCTGCATATCGCCGTATTCGATGCCGTTATGCACCATTTTCACAAAGTGGCCTGCGCCATTTTCGCCAACCCAGTCGCAGCAGGGCTGGCCGTCCTCTGTCTTTGCGGCAATCTTCTGAAAAATCGGCTTAACCGCCTTCCATGCCTTGGGCGATCCGCCAGGCATAATCGAGGGACCCGTCAGTGCGCCTTCCTCGCCGCCTGAAACGCCAGTACCGATGTAGAGCTTACCTTTGCTTTCAACATACGCCGTACGACGAATCGTATCAGGAAAATGCGAATTTCCGCCATCAATGATGATGTCGCCAGTTTCGAGGTACGGGAGCACCATTTCAATAAAATCATCTACAGCCTTGCCCGCCTTGACCATCAGCATCACCCGACGCGGCGTCTTGAGGTTGGCACACATCTGTTCGATGGAATGACAGCCTATGATTTTTTTACCCTTTGCACGACCGTTCATAAAGTCGTCTACCTTTGAAACCGTGCGATTAAAACAAGCAACGGTAAAACCCTTGCTTTCCATATTCAGGATGAGGTTTTCGCCCATAACCGCCAGACCCACGACTGCGATATCCGCTTTTGCCATTGTATTTACTCCATATCTTTAAATTGATTTGTTGTATGTTTTATTATTAACGTTTGACCCTTGCGTTGCCGTTCCATATACTCCAGAGCTGTTCTTCATCAGCAGGCTGAGCATAATCGGTCAGCATTGTAGTCGCTAATGCTCCGCTGGCCCAGCCGAATCGGGCACATTTTTTCACATCCCAGCCCTTGAGTATCCCGTAAAGCAAACCACCCACAAAGCCATCGCCCCCGCCAATACGGTCAAGAACGCCTATTTCACGCGGCATAATGACTTCCCACTCCTTACTGTCAGTTACCACCGCACCCCACAGATGGCAGTTTGCCGACACCACCTCACGGAGTGTTGTTCCAAAGTAGCTGGCATTGGGGTAGGCGGCCTGAACTCTGCCAATCATCTCTTTAAAGCTGTCGATTTTCTCCTCCAGTCCATGGCCGCCGGATTCGGGACCTTTGATGCCCAGACAAAGCTGAAAGTCTTCTTCGTTGCCGATGAGAATATCGCTGCGAGATGCGATTTCTGCAAACGCCTCGGCAAGCTCCTTTTCTCGACCTTTCCAAAAACTGGCCCGATGGTTCAGGTCGAATGATATCCGTGAGCCATTTTCTTTTGCAATCCGTGCAATATCAAGACAGAATCGGCAGGTTTTCGGCGACAGGGCCGCGATGAGCCCGGAAAGGTGCACAATCTGAGCCCCCTCTTTAGCAAAAATGCGATCCAGGTCAAAGTCCTCGACGCAAAGCTCCCGGCCGACTTCACCGGCTCTGTCGTTGTGAACCCGCGGTCCGCGAGTTCCTAAGCCGCTGTCAGCCATATTGATCTGATGGCGATAGCCCCAGGGTCCGCCCTGTTCAAATTCAGGACCTTCAAAATCCATGCGGCGGCTTTTAAGATTATCCTTGATAAAATGCGCAACAGGGCTGCCTTTCACAAATGCGGTCAGCACCTTAACCGGCAGACCCAGATACGAAGCAACGCTTGCGACATTGCTTTCTGCGCTGGTAGCCTGCATCTTGAAAGTGTCGCTGCAATGGAAAGGCTGCGAATCAACCGGTGTTAATCGAATACCCATACTGGTTGCAACAAGCAGAGAATATTTTTTTGATGCGGTGTCAGTCATTTTTTGCTCCATAATTTGAATTACAGTGTAAACCTATCCCGCCAGGACCACAACCCCATGCCAGGATTTGAAATATAGAAAATCTCTTCTCCGCCAACGGCATTAAATCCGTTTTGCAATTGATCCGGATTGTAGAGCTGCATCATTTTATCCAACTCGGCGTACTGGAAATTGACCGACTCGATTTCATTTCTGGGGGTATGTCCGGGGCAATAGGTAACGCTGAATCGGCCCTCGGACGAACCGTGAATCAAGTGTGCCGCAGCGCTCAGATTGTTTTGCAGTTCGGCGTTTTCCCGGGTCAATGTCAAAACTTTTTCCGTACCGACATAACCGTATTTACGGATAAGCCGGTCGATTTCTTTATCCTCGCCAAATTCCTTAAGGCCGGGAGCAAGGACAATCAGCTCACCGCCGTCAGCCATCGCCATCCGCGTGCGATAGATGCTCTTGTTGCCCAGCCAGGTGCTTTTAAATTCGTGCGGGTCAAGATACACCACCGCCTTTTTGAGCGGTTTCTCGAGCATCTGAAAATTGGTCTTCAGCGACAGTTCTGCCGCCAGCGTAAAACATTCAAAATCATCGCCAATGAATAAGCCGCGTACGACAGGACCGTGTGCCGTTGCCGCCACAACGGTCAGGACATACACAATCGGCATCGCCGTGGCGAAATGATCGGATGCGTAATTGAGAACTTTACGGACGGGGGTATCGGCTCTGCCCATAATCCGTTCCATTCCATACACGGCGCCGAGAAAGTGGCTCTTATTGATGCCCTCTGCCCCGCCGGTGCCGACAAAGATGTTTTTATTGTGATTGGCCATCCCGATAACTTCATGCGGAACGACCTGTCCGGGTGAAAGAATTAAATCAAATCCGCCCTCGACCAGCAATCGATTGACCTGTGCCGGCCATGTAAAATCAAGTTTGCCCTCGCTGATCTGCCGAATAAAATCGGATGGTACCTGACCGAGCGTAACAATATCATTACGCCAGTCGTGATTGCGGAACAGCGCCAAAGGAATATCGCCGAACATCCGCTTGATTTCCGGTTCGGTCATCGCAGCGTGCGTTCCCAGAGCCGGCAGAATATCGGTCATTTTGTCGCCGTAGTAGTGCCAGGCCAGGCGGGTTAATTCCCCGGCACGCGAATAAAACCGCGTACCATCCGGCGGCACAGCCAGCACTTTACGCCTTTTCCCGAGCGCATCAAGAGCGCGATAAAGTCCCTGCTTTAAGTCCTCAGAGGTTAAGTTTTCTATTTCGCTTCCGCGAGCGTAATACAGCATCTGTCGCTTACCTTTTCAGATTTGAATATCCGCTACACGCCGCTAAAGGCACTGAAACCGCCATCAATGGGAACAACCGCGCCGGTTACAAATTTGGACGCATCGCTTAATAGCCAACGGACCGCCCCAAATAGCTCATCCGGCGTGCCGAATCGACCTGCCGGAGTATGGGCGATAATCGTCTTGCCGCGAGCAGTCAGTTCGCCGGTGGCCTGATCGGTCAGCAGGAAACGGTTCTGCTCGGTTAGGAAAAAACCCGGCGCAATGGCATTTACGCGGATGTCGGTCGAATAATTCTGACACAGATGCACAGCCAGCCACTGGGTAAAATTGCTGACCGCGGCCTTAGCTGCGGAATATCCGCAAACCTTAGTCAGCGGCTTAAACGCGCTCATACTGGAGATATTCAGGATATTGCCCCGCTTTTCCTGAGCAAAATATCGCCCAAACACCTGCGATGGCAGGAGTGTCCCCATAAAGTTCAAATCAAATACGCTGCGCATCACGTCCGCGGGCATATCATAAAATTTCATCTCATCCGAAGTGGTCGCTTCTTTCTTATTACCGCCGGCCCCATTGATCAGAACATCGATGCGCCCCATGCTATCCAGGGCACACGAAAACGCTTCGGAAACCTCGTTTTTGTCCAGCACATTGATCCGAATCGGTAAAGCAACTCCACCCTGGGCGGTAATCTTCTTAGCAACCTGATTCGCCCGCATATCATCATAATCGGCGATGCAGACCTTCGCGCCCGCTGCGGCTAAGTCTTCGGCAATCGCTCCGCACAAAATGCCTGCCCCGCCGGTAATAACGATACACTTTTCTTTGACGCTAAAGATATCTTTCATCGTACATCCTTTACTGTTTTTCTGACCGTTACCCAATAAACACAGGCTTAATGTGCCGTTCATATATATTGTCAGTTACATTTTTTGCCACGATCTGCTCGTACTTTTCCAGAGCATCCAGATAGTCCCTTCCAAGCTCTACCGCAACTTTATACCCAACATGCAGAAGCTGCCGAAAATTGGGATTGTAGTTCCTGCACGATGAATTGTGCCGTAACGCCTGAGCATATTCTTCACCGCTCCAGATTTCAACCGTTTGCGGCGAGGGAAGTTTACTTCTATCGATATCGATCACGGTCGCGTATGGCCCGCAAAGCTCATCGAATCGTCCCAGGGCTTTTACATAGACCTGCTTGGCAATAGCCAGACCATCGCCTTCGGCCATCGCAAGGCCGATAAGCTCTTCGAGCCATGTCGTACCCGCCGTTTTAAGATGCAGGCCCGCATCAAATTTCTTCATAGCCTTATTGATGGACTTGTAAATCGAAAACTTGTCCGAACCGGAATGAACGCTTAATTTGAGATTTTTCGGAAGACCGAATTCACTGACCGCAAAAGCAATCACCGCAAGGTCTTCTTCAAACTCCTTGGCAAACTGCACAACATCACCGACATAATCGACGCCCTTATTGAAACGTCCGGTAAATTTGGGTGCGATGGTCTGCACCGGAATACCTTCGTCGGCAATCGCAGCCAGAATAAAGAACATTTCGGCCGGAGTTTGCGGCTGGTCGGTTTCGTCCATCGAAACTTCGGTAATGAAGTTGTTTTCGCCCTTGGCCCCGGCGACGTGGCGATAGATGCTGCCCGCCTCTTTAACGCCTTTCAAATACTTACATGCGATTTTCTCAAGGCGGGAAGGTGTAATGTCGAACTTCTCCGGGATGCCTGCTATCGCCAGCGACCCGGCATATTTTTTATATTTGCCCACAAACGCTGCCACCTCTTTTTCATCCGCAGGCGTGCCAATAAAATCGGCCACATCAAGCGTAAAAAAGTCGCTCGCTTCAATGAACCCGTCCACATTTTTTAAGCTGATATGATCGGCGTCCACACGATACGATCCACGCCACCCCATCGCCTTGACGGCCATATCAGCCTCCTTACGGACATCCGCAGGAACCGTATGGATAATAGAGTGCTCCCGATTTGACTTATTCCACACCGGGGTGATCTCAACGCCCTGCTTTTTGGCAGCAATCATCGCCTGCAATTGCGCTTTGCCCTGATGTCCAAATCGGTCACCGACGCCAAATGAATACTTATCAAGAAACATGGGCACTCCTAATATCACGTGCTGACTATTAACTCTCTTTAATTACTCGAATACCGAGATAATTTTATCCTACATGTATGTTCGATGCAATAAATTAATTTTAATTTTTATAAATTGTTTTAAATAATATAGTTATAAATTTTCTTTTAAAAGTCACTGCTTTGTGATATTATATTCACATAATGAGCAATTATATAAATCAAAGCCCTATCGACTCGCGAAACGCTGGCATAAGAAACGAACTTCTTGTGCTTAATATCCTTCGTACACACGGCCCTATGTCGCAATCTCACCTTTGCAGGCAAGCAGGCGTATCCAGCTCAACTGTCAGCTATATTATGAGACGTCTTCGTGGAAAAAAACTGATTATAGAAGAGCAGGGCCACAGCATCTCACGCGGCGCAAAACCGACATTGATTTCCATCAATCCCACCGGCCGATTCGTCCTCGGCATCGAAATCAACCCCACCGATATTTTTGCAGGTCTTTTTAACTTTAATTGCCAACTCATAGAAAGCATACGTACATCCATCACAGATGAAAGGAATATCGGCGAAGTTGTCCATCTTCTCGAAATCACTGCACGCGGTCTTTTAAGCAAGCACAACATCCCCGAAAAAATGGTCGCAGGAATTGGACTGACCGTCAGCGGATCAATATCAAAAGAGGGCACCGTGGAGCTTTCAAGCCCTATGGGATGGAAAGCTGTACCTTTGCGAGCAATGCTTCAAGAACGATTCACCTGCTGGATAAGCATACATACCACACGCGTAAGGATGCTTGCCGAAAAAATCGTTGACCCAACGCTAACTTCGCAGCATGTGCTGTATATTAATGTCGCAAGCGGCGTCGGTGCACATATCATCAGCGATGGCCATCTCATTCACGGCAGTGACAATCGCGGCGGCGAAATAGGCCATATTGTACTCGATGCAAACGGCCCCCTGTGCGGCTGCGGACACCGAGGCTGTCTGGAAGCCTATATCAGCGGTCCGGCCTTATCGGCAAAGATACGTCATGATCTGAGTACGGCTAATTCACAGCTTGCATCAATAATTACCGAAAGCAATTTGCCCGCGGATGTGATGGCGAAGTGGGGACAGGCAATAAACAATCACGATGCGTACGCACTGCAAATACAGCAATATGTTGCAGATAAGCTTGCGCCTGTTGCGGCGATGGCCATCAACTGCTATGACCCGCAGACAGTAATCCTGGCAGGCTATGTCTGTATGCAGTGTTTCGACTATCTCGCCGAGGCAATTCGACAGCATATCGCAACACGTGTGTTCGATAACCTCTCACGACAGATCAACATCATCCCGGCAAAGGCCGGCGAAAAGGCGCTTATCCTTGGCGCTGCCTCTGCAGTACTGCAAAAAACGGCTGATTCCAATTGGAAAGATTCGCATAAAACAGGATGATCCTCTACCGTTTCAGCCAAATTGGGTCAGTTAATCAGTAGAAACTTTCAAAAACTTTGACTTCCCATTAACGTCATTTATTATCCAGAGGGCGGTAATGGACATTGAGGACATCCAACCGCTTGAGGTGGGCGGACAGCCGGGTTTTAAAAGCGTCAAAATTCTTTGACTCTGCACGCGACCAGAGAACCTCGGATAGCGCACAGGCACGCGGAAAAGCCATATACTCCGCAACTTCAAAGGTGGGTATATATTCGGTCCATACCTGACCCTGTGCGCCAAGGATATGTTTGGCCTTATCTGCGGCTATCCCCGCCGGAATCGGTTCATACGCATAGACTCTTTCCAGCGTCAAAAAACAACCGCCCGCTGGCGGTTCGGTATTCGGATCAGCTTGAGAGTAGTCAAAATAGGTGTATGTATTAGGAGCCATCACAACATCGTGACCGGCATTCGCCGCAGCAATTCCGCCCTCTTCGCCGCGCCAGCTCATGACGGTAGCGCCAGGGGCTACCCCGCCTTCGAGAATTTCATCCCAGCCAAGCAGCCGCCGGCCGCGCGCCGCTAAAAAAGTATCCATCTGTTTGATAAACCAGCTTTGCAGCCCGTCTTCATTACGCAGATGTAAAGCCGCAATACGAGCCTGAGCACGCGGGTCCTGCCGCCAGGGCCGCTTGTTGACTTCATCGCCGCCAATATGAATAAACGTGGATGGGAACAAGTCGAGTACTTCAACTAACACATTCTGCAAAAATTGAATTGTAGAATCTTCCACATTAAAGATTTCCTCGCAACCGCCCCAGTAAGTCAGCACCTCCACAGGCTTGCCTGTCGTGCCTAATTCAGGATAGGCGGCAATTGCGGCCTGAGCATGGCCGGGCAATTCTATTTCCGGTACTACCGTAACAAATTGCCGGGCGGCATAGGCGACAATTTCACGAACATCGTCCTGAGTATAAAAGCCGCCGTGCGGAGTACCATCAAAGGCACGAGGATTGCTCTTACGGACGACCGTTTCTTTACGCCAGGCGCCAACTTCTGTGAGCTTGGGGTACTTTTTGATCTCGATCCGCCAGCCCTGATCCTCGGTCAGATGCCAGTGAAAAACGTTCATTTTATGCAGCGCCAGCAAGTCAATATACTTTTTGACAAATTCTTTCGGCATAAAATGTCGGCAGACATCCAGATGCATACCGCGCCACGAAAAGCGGGGCATATCCGTAATACGCAAGCAGGGAACCGTCCATGCCACGTCGCGAATCTGCCGTGTCTGATAGATCGCCTCGGGCAGCAGTTGGCGAATGGTCTGGCAGGCGTAGAACAAACCCGCCGGCTCCGCAGCCTCTATCAGCATAGTCTTAGGGCTAACAGTAAGGCGATACCCTTCACCGCCCAATTCGCTGGTCAGTTCAGATGTGAGCGAAAACACAATACTGGAAGTATCGGGCTGTGCCTGGGTGCCAAGGGGCAGCGTAAAGCCGGTAGCTGGAGCAAGGACCTGCCGTAGATACTGCATCACCGGCATGGCCTTTTCGGGACCAACCAGCCCTGTGCGAGCCTGCAAGGTAAAAGATCCCTCGACAGGTTCCACCTTAACTGGTTGCGGAATAATCGGACGCATAGCCTGCTCTCCAAACGCAAAAGTTCCACATAACAGAACAGCCGAAAATACAACATACCTCAATAATGTCAAATAAAGCATCATTTATGAGCATCCTCAATAAACCATTTTTTTGATTATCTGGATCTACCATCCTATCTTGATCTTGGCTGTGTGTGCCTCCTCCTTAGCAGGTAACTCAAAAAATACCGTCTTGCTTTTTTCGTGCCAGATATAGTCCGTAAAAGGATTGCCGTCAATCCTCATGATAACCGGCTGTTTGGGCAAACGGTTCCTGGAAACAATCTTCACGCCCTTGGCGCCGGCAAACTCAAACTCCACACCGTTGTCCATTTCGTTCCAGACCTCAATTCTGGCCGACGAGGCAACAGGCTCGGCCTTGTCTGTCTGGAGCTTGTTTATGTCCATCAGCCAGACGCGCTGCCCGGGACAGACCGTCATCTTTTCGATTACGGGCAGTTGGACGTTAAAAATGTCGACAAATAGCCCCTTTAATTCAAGCGGCTGGTCCGAAATCGACTCTTCAAGGCAGGCGGCGATGATATACGGGCCGCGATGAAGGCGCAAATAATTGTTTTCCATATAGTTGAGCCCCACGGCTTTGGCAGCCTGTTTGACCAGCGACCGATATTCATCGGCAGCCTCTCGAGAACGCGTATAGTACGCAGGATGCTTTCGGTCGATAAAGACGTGTCCCTGACCAAACGCATAGTGGCCGTTACTGGCAATCCGGCTTAAACCCAGCAGTTCCAGCAAATGCTGCGAAGGCGACGGGTACTTGTTTTTCCCGGTATTCCACCAGTCAGAGATACTGTTAAACGGGTCCGTGTCAGCCCCAACGTAAACCAGAGCGCCTCCCTTGGCGGTCCATTCGGCCAGAGCCTGATTCACTGCGGGGGTCTGCGGTTTCATGAATTCATAGCTTAGAATAAGAACTTGATACGCCCCCAGATAGTTGGCAAAACGGGCCGTGTTATCAAGCTGAACGGGTTGGACGGGAATGCCGTGCTTAAGAAGCGGAAGCGTCAAACCATAAAAACTCGAAAAGTCCTCAATATCAGACGCCTGCGATTGGGTCGGATCCTGGCCGTTTTTTTCGGCCAGTCGAAAAGCGGGCTCTGCACGCTGAAACATGGCCGAGTCGGCAATCAGGACACCAATTCCGTGCGTTGCATCGATCCATTGAACATCCTGCTGATTCATATCCCGAAGCTGATTAAAAACCGTACCAAGCAGGGTTGCATAGTCCGGCGGAATGGATGTCGCATCTTTCGAATTGGCGGGGTAACGACAACTTTTGTGGAAGACCCGCTGGGGCCATGGACATGTTTCGTAATGCCACACATACGGATGAAGCAGTGACGCAGTAACGATGGCTTTGTAGTTATCCCGGTAGTCATTCCAGTCATACCGGGGATTATCTTCG
>CAZVXR010000188.1:0-3507 GCA_964630865.1 uncultured Pirellulales bacterium
GGGATTGCCCTTAAGAGTAAAAGCTTGTCGCTGAAGCTGAAAGACAAATCATTAAGCGATTCAAAAGGCGCGTTAGCGATATCGAAACTCGCCAATCTGGCGACAGCTCAAATGCGAGACCTTGCCAGAATGCTTCATCCGGTGGATATTGAAGCCGGCGGCTTGATCACCGCTCTGGAATTGCTGGCGTCCGGTTCAGAAAAGATACTGGATGTCAATTGTCGATTTCAGTATAAAAAGCCAATTTCCGTAAATAATCTTATTGAGGCCAAACAGCTTTATCGTATTGCCCAGGAATCCATAACCAATGCGGCTAAGCACGGCAAGGCAAAAAATATCCTTATATAACTTCCTTCAACGGGAATTTTTTGTGTCCTGTCGGTAAGCAATGATGGCCTCCATTTCCAGTTATCCCCCCCCCAAAAAAAAGGACTTGGATTGAAGATTATGAAATACCGCGCCAATCTGATAGGCGGCGTGCTGGATATCCGTAAAGGCAAAAAGAGCGGCACCGTAGTAACCTGTACGGTTCCCAATGCAGCAGAGCAATCTTAAGAAAGATAGAGACAATGACGAATATACAAACCAAAGCAAAAAAGCAAATCCTGATTGTTGACGACCATCCCGTGGTGCGGGAGGGTCTTGAGATGATGCTTAATCACGAACCGGACTTAAATGTATGTGCCCAGGCGGAAGATGCCGCGACGGCTATGGAGGCGATTGTCGAATTTAAGCCTGATATTGCCATTGTAGATATCTCCCTGAGGAATTCGGATGGCATTGAACTGACCCGGACAATTAAGGCAAGGTATCCCAAATTATTAGTTATTGTTCTTTCCGTTCATGATGAATTGGTGTACGCCGAGCGGGTTCTGCAGGCCGGCGCCCAGGCGTATTTGATGAAAGATGTGGTCTCACAAAATATTCTTAAGGCGATTCGTACGGTGTTACGCGGGCAAATCTATGTGAGTGATGCGATTTCAAATAAATTTATGCACATTATTGCCGGAGACAAGGTGGGCATCACCAAAACAGCAATCGACAATCTCAGCGCTCGCGAATTCGAAACTTTTCGCCTGATTGGCCAGGGGTATAAGTCTGCCCAAATCGCCGCCCGGCTCCATCTGAGCACAAAGACCATTGAGACCTACCGCTCACGGATTAAAGAAAAATTGGGACTTGATGGCGCCCCCGAGCTCCTTCAGTATTCAATCACCTGGGCCAAAGGCCAGAGCCAATAGCTTAGTACCTATATGTTGTCATAGTAAGATAATGGTGGAAAGTCAAACTGCCGGGTGAAGAAGCCCCCAATTCATTTCCTCTCAAACCTTACGGCGCAAAATTTGCTCCCACCGATTTTCAGTCAACTCTGCAAGCAGCGCAGAACCTATGACCTTGCCAATCTATAAATAAAGAGCCAGTCTGATAGCCGGATAGGCTTTTTGCGTTTAAGAACAAAGGTTCTCTGATAAAAATATAAAAGTCAGAGCAACATCGCTTCGAGGTTGTAGTTCAAGCTTCACGCATGTTTGCCTGTTTTTCCAAAACTCCATTTCCAGTTGCGAATTTCGGGCATATCTTCGCCATGTTTACGAATATAGTTCTTATGGTCAAGCAGTCGGTCCCGAATGAACTGCTTGGCATAAGCTGCCCGCGAGCCCAGATGCGGCAGACGGTCAATCACGTCTCCGGCCAAGTGAAAGCGATCCAGGTCATTCATGACAACCATGTCAAAAGGCGTGGTTGTCGTTCCTTCTTCCTTATACCCGCGAACATGCAGTTGGGGGTGATTAAATCGTCTGTACGTCAGAAGGTGAATGAGCTTGGGATATCCATGAAAAGCAAAAATCACAGGCTTATCTTTCGTAAAGAGCATTTCAAAATCTATATCGTTGAGTCCGTGCGGGTGTTCGCTTTTGGGCTGAAGAGTCATCAGGTCAACTACATTTATAACCCTGATTTTTAATTCAGGAAAATGCTGACGCAATATCTCAACAGCAGCAAGTGTCTCAAGAGTAGGCACATCGCCGCAACAGGCCATTACCACGTCCGGCTCTTCGCCTTTATCATTACTGGCCCATTCCCAGATACCTAATCCAGCGGTGCAGTGTTTTATGGCAGCATCCATGTTTAGCCATTGCAATTGCGGCTGTTTACCTGCAACAATGACATTGACATAATTGCGGCTTCGCAAGCAGTGGTCTGTTACCGATAGCAGTGTATTGGCATCCGGCGGCAAATACACACGGACGATTTCCGCTTTCTTGCTCACCACATGGTCAATAAAGCCTGGATCCTGGTGACTAAATCCGTTGTGGTCCTGCCGCCATACATGCGATGAGAGCATGTAGTTTAGCGATGCAATAGGACGTCGCCAAGGAATTTCACGTGTCACCTTAAGCCATTTGGCATGTTGATTAAACATTGAATCGATGATATGGATGAATGCTTCGTAGCATGAGAAAAACCCGTGTCTGCCTGTCAGTAAATACCCTTCAAGCCAGCCTTCGCACTGGTGCTCACTCAGTATTTCCATTACCCGGCCATCGGGAGCGATGTGGTCATCAATGGGAATGATTTCAGCGGTAGAGCAGCGGTTTGTTACATCAAACACCTCTCCCCAACGATTCGATTTGGTTTCGTCCGGGCTAAAGACACGAAAGTTGCGTGAATCGGCGTTGAGTTTCAGCACATCGCGGATAAACCGGCCCTGAGCACATGTGGATTCTCCTTCTGTGACGCCTGGGTTGGTTACCTTTACAGCGTAGTTGCGAAAGTCCGGCATATTCAAATCTTTAAGAAGGATTCCTCCGTTGGCGTGCGGGTTCGCTCCCATACGCCGATTACCCTTAGGCGCCAACTCGACCAGTTCCTGAATGAGCCTGCCGCTCTTGTCAAATAACTCTTGAACATTGTAACTCTTCATCCACCGTTCTAAAACTTTCAAATGCTGGGGCTTTGTTGCAAAGTCCATGACTGGTACCTGATGAGCGCGGAACGTGCCTTCGATGGGCACGCCATCGACAACTTTTGGACAAGTCCAGCCTTTCAAAGTCCGCAGGATGATCATGGGCCACTGCGGCCGCTTCTTGAAACCCTTACTCCTTGCCTCAGTTTGTATATCCTTAATCTCGGCAATGACCGTATCGAGCGTAGCTGCCATTAGCTGATGAACGTTGTCGGGATTGTCCCCCTCAACAAAATAAGGCTTGTAGCCGTAACCGTGGAATAGCTGGTCCAATTCTTCATGACTGATGCGTCCGAATACCGTAGGGCCAGCTATCTTGTAGCCGTTCAAGTGAAGAATTGGCAGAACGGCGCCGTCAGTAATCGGATTGAGGAATTTGTTCGAGTGCCAACTGGTGGCCAAGGGTCCGGTTTCGGCCTCGCCGTCGCCGACGACGCAGGCCACCAAGAGATCGGGATTGTCGAACGCGGCGCCGTAGGCGTGCGACAGGGCGTAGCCCAACTCGCCGCCCTCGTGGATCGAGCCGGGCGTCTCCGGAG
>CAZVXR010000189.1:0-1740 GCA_964630865.1 uncultured Pirellulales bacterium
CCCGAAAGTGAAAGCAAAATAAGATGACTGGAATGGAATGGCTGACGGTTTCCGGTATCGGTGTGGGTCTGGCGATGGACGCGTTTGCGGTTTCCATCGTCAGCGGCAGTGTTTATCGGCAATTGCATATTGGGCACGCTCTGCGGATGG
This sequence comes from uncultured Pirellulales bacterium, assembly GCA_964630865.1. GTDB lineage: Bacteria > Planctomycetota > Phycisphaerae > Sedimentisphaerales > Anaerohalosphaeraceae > Anaeroglomus. The sequence goes on from CAZVXR010000189.1 coordinate 151, forward strand.
CGTTGTTTTTCGGCGGGTTTCAGGCGCTGATGCCGCTGATGGGCTGGGCTCTGGGGGCCAAACTGGAGAGGTGCATCAATCCCTACGACCATTGGATCGCGTTTATTCTGCTGGCGCTGATCGGCGGCAAAATGATTTTTGAAACATTTGAATTTAAAGCCGTCGAGGACAGGCCCAAAGACCCTTCGAATATGGCGGTGCTGCTGATTTTAAGTTTGGCCACCAGCATCGATGCGCTGGTTGTGGGAATTACCTTAACCCTCGTTACGCAATCTATCTTCGAGGCCGTTGCTGTGATTGGCGCAATTACATTTGGTATCTGCTATCTTGGATGGGAGATTGGCAAGCGGGTCGGACATTTTTTCGAAAACAAAATCGAAATTGTCGGCGGGCTGATTCTTATTGGCATCGGACTAAAAATATTACTCAGTCATCTGTTCGGCACATAGCCAAGGTATTAGTGGATTGAATTCTTAAGGTAAATCTCGGCATTTCGTTTGAGACGTTCAAAGCCAATTCGCTCAACTGACGAGTTCTTGAAATGCTGTCCAAAATCGTCCTCAGCCCAGGTAAGCATGGTTTTTACATCCAGCAGATTTCGTTGAGGAAAAAAAGCAAAGTTTTTGTTTTTGCAGGCCGGGGCGTGCGATTGATAAGGGCAAGCCATAAGACAGGCGTCGCACCCGAAAAGGCTATTGATTTTGCAAGCCATCGAGTCGGCAATAGCCTCTTTTTCTTCAATCGTCAGATAGCTGATGCATTTGCGGCTGTCAAACCCGCCCGATGAATCCAACGCTCCGGTCGGACAGGCTTTGACACACTGGTTGCAGTTTTCGCATGGGTTTTCCGCCATCGGTTCATCTGGCGGCAAATCAAGCGTGCAAATCAACTCCCCCAAAAGCAGTTGTCCGCCCAGGTGCGGGTGGGTCAGGCAGCGATTTTTGCCGAGGAACCCAAGCCCAGCTCGTTGTGCCAATGCCCGCTCTGCCAGCGGCACAGAATCGACGCAGACTTTGAAGTGAACTGGTTTATTTGCGACAAACTGCACAATAAAATCGGCAAGCCGGCACAGCCTCGATTTAATGAACGGATGATAATCCTCATAAAGTGCATAATTGGCGATTTTATGTTCATTGTTGGATGAGTTATGTATAGGTTTGTAGTTCAATCCGACGCAAATGACCGACTTTGCTTTTTCAAGCAATTTGGAGGGATTAAAGCGTTTATCAGTATTGCGATGCAGGTATTCCATTCCCGCCGCACACCCTTGTTTTAGCCAATTCTGAAAATACTGCGGATGAGTGTCGCCAATTGGCTCGGCGGTCGTAATCCCAACCAGATCAAATCCCAATTCAAGTGCTTTCGCTTTAATGTGTTTTGATTCGTTCATGATTCCCGCAGATAAGGCCAGAAAAATGGCCGTGCAAAGATATGGGCAAAAAAAGTAAACCGCCCCCCAATTTACAATCTAAACTCTGCATTCTACCATCGAAAGGGTACTTGGGTGGACGACTATCGAACCGCTTTAGCTGTCCATCCCGTCACTTTTGACCTGTCAATTGGGGCATAAATACCCCGTTTTTAGGCCAA
>CAZVXR010000190.1:0-1994 GCA_964630865.1 uncultured Pirellulales bacterium
GTTAGTCCATATTCATAAAGCCGCACCAGAAAATCGGAGATATGGGTCTGTTCATTGCACATCGCCGCCAGCAGTTCTTTATTCAGGTCATCCTGCCGCCCGGTCATCTGGAAGCGATAAATATTCGTCGCCATAATCTCAAGGCTATGCAGGGTACGAAGCGATTTTTTGACTTTAGACAGATCGCCGTCCGATAATTGTCGTCCGCGAAACGTAATATCGTTTTTGTAAATTGCAGGGCGAAGAATCGACACATCGTAATCCGATGAATTTGCGTCCATATTCATATTTCCAGTCCCTTTCTGCGTTATGCGTAGTATTGACCGCATGAATTATCCTTTTTTTGCCGAACGAAGTCAATGTCTTTTTCGTATCCTCTTTCAAGCTAAGATTGACATGGATCGTGGTTTGCGTTATGAAGAAGTAAAACTTTGCGAAAGGAACAAAGTATGGATTTAGCAGCGTATTTTGACAAGGCGGAGGGGACCGGGATTCTTGCTACCTGTGACCCCGGTAATATGGTGGACTTGGCTATTTATGCCAAGCCCGTGGTGATTGACCTCGATACAATTGCCTTTGTGATGCGGCAGCGAATGAGTCACCAGAATCTCAGAACCAACCTTACAGCCGCATATATGTTTATCGAAAAAGGCACGGGATACAAAGGCTTACGGCTGCATCTGACAATGCAGCGGGAAGAAACTAACCAGACCCTGATCGCGGCGATACGAAAAAAACAGCCTTGGATTTATCCCGAAAATGACGACTCGGAAAAGTTTCTCGTTTTTTTCAAGGTCAATCGGATTCGTCCTTTGGTTGGGGACGACGTTACAGGATAGGCTATGTCCAATATGTGGCGTCGTCGAATCACAAATCGAACCGCCAGGAAACCATCTCGTAGAGTGTTCATAAGGATATATGGTTGATCCTGAAAGGATACTGCGATGACGTGGTTTGAAGCAGAAGAATTTGCAAAATACGTCTTTGGGTTGGAAACAGCCCTGGATGAGTGGCAATATGGTAATATGCGACTAAGAGCGGAATTGGCTGAACTAAACCGTGTAGAAAGAAAGATGTGGAATGCTCTTGGCAATAAAGGGCGTGACAGGGTTTTCGCAGTTCTGGCCGATGAAGTTCTTGTACGGGTCAGACGATGCCGGCAAGAAATACGGGAACGTCTGATGGCGTAAAAAAGAGTCTTTTTTGCAGAATTTCATTTGCGTACGGGAGCATTTCTGTTACATTTTTCCCAACCTTGTATTCGGGAGATTTTCTATGCACATTGACACATTCGTATTAGGCGACTTTGAGACCAACTGTTATTGTATCCGTGCTGACAAAAGCCGGAAAGATTGCATTTTAATCGATCCCGGATTGAATCCCTACGCGTTGGTTCAATTCCTGGAAAAAGAGAAGCTCACTCCCGTGGCCATTGTGATTACACACGGGCATATTGACCATATTGGAGGCGTCGAGATCATTCGGGAGCAATACCCGGATTCCAAGGTCTATATTCACAAGGCTGATGCGGCGATGCTGACCAGCCCGGCCGGAAATCTCTCGATGGTTGCCGGAACCATTTTTCAGGCTCGTCCGGCCGAGGAGATTTTAGGCGATCATCTGGAAATCCGCGCTGCCGGACTGCGTTTTGAGGTACTTCATACCCCCGGCCATACCCCCGGCGGGATTTGTCTATATTGCCCCTCCGAAGGCATCGTTTTTGTGGGCGATACGATCTTTGCAGGCTCAGTTGGAAGAACCGACTTTCCCGGCGGAAGCCACCAGCAGCTTATTGACAGTATTCGCAACCACCTGCTGAATTTGCCGGAAGCGACGAAGCTTTACTCCGGACACGGCCCGTCAACGACGATTCGAAACGAGAAAAAACACAACCCCTATCTTGTTAATTTGGGTGATTAGTTCGTTCCTGTCAGCCAGTTTTTAGCCAACCTTAGCAAATCCTGGCCCCGCGAAGGCGCGGGTCATCCGCCGGA
>CAZVXR010000191.1:0-13033 GCA_964630865.1 uncultured Pirellulales bacterium
CTCGCGTAGCGGTTACCAATGCGATGATGAACGCGATGAAAAATGATATTCGCGATGGTGTGCCGTATCTCAATCCGATCTGGGTGATGAGGCATTCCGGCGCTCGCGGCAGTATCGACCAGATTCAGCAGCTCGCCGGTATGCGTGCCTTGATGGCTAAGCCCAGCGGCGAAATTATCGAAACGCCTATTAAGTCGAACTTCCGTGAAGGCTTGAACGTTCTGGAATACTTCAGTTCGACACACGGCGCCCGCAAGGGATTGGCGGATACGGCTCTAAAGACCGCCGACTCCGGTTATCTGACGCGTAAGTTGGCTGACGTGGCTCAGAACGTGATGATCAGCGAACAGGATTGCGGTACGCTGCTGGGGATTACCAAAACGACCGTGTATAAAGGCGAAACAATTGATATCGCGCTGAAGAAATTGATTATTGGTCGTACCGCTCGCGACAATGTTCGCAATCCGATTACCGACGAAATGATTGTTCGTGAAAACGAAGTTATTACGACCGATGCGGCGGATAAAATCGAACAGCTTGGACTGGAATCCATTCGCGTTCGAAGTCCGCTGACCTGCGAAAGCAAAGTCGGCGTGTGCGCCCGATGTTACGGCTGGGATTTAAGCACCAGCTTGCTTGCCGAAGAAGGTCTGGCGGCAGGCATTATGGCTGCCCAGTCCATCGGCGAACCGGGTACGCAGCTTACCATGAGAACATTCCATACCGGCGGTATCGCATCGGTATCGTTGATTGAAAATGATCAAAAAGCGACTCGTGACGGCCTGATTAAGTATATCGAGCTCAACGTAGTCGAGGTTGATTTCGAAGGCGGGAAACAAAAGACCGCTCTGCGTCGAAATGGTGAAATGGCCCTCGTGGATGAAAAGGGCCGCGAGCTGGAACGATTTAAAGTTCCTTATGGCGGTCTGATCATGGTCAACGACGGTCAGAAAGTCAAACGCGGCGAGCGTATGTTTGCCTGGGACCCGCACCGTGTTCCAATTTTGGCTGAAGTGCCGGGGTTTGTCCGCTTGATGGACGTCGTTGAAGGTGAAACGATGCGTGTCGAAGAAGAGCGCAAAGGCCAGCGGGGACGACCTGTGGTTATTGAACACAAGGGTGATAAGCACCCGCAAGTTATTATCGAAGACGGCGAAGGCAAAATTTTGGATGTGCATTATCTGCCCTCCAAGGCTCGCATTGAAGTCGATGAAGGACAGCAGGTTACGGCCGGCGCCTTGCTGGCTCGTCTGCCTCGCGGCGGTGCAGGGACGCAGGATATTACCGGCGGTCTGCCGCGTGTCACGGAAATCTTTGAAGCCCGCAAGCCGAAAGAGCCTGCTGCAATGGCCGAAATTTCCGGTACGGTCGAGCTTAAGAGCGATAAACGCCGCGGCAAGATGACGATTACCATTCGCAATGAAAGCGGCATGGAAAAGGAACATCATGTTCCGCGCGACAGGCATTTAAACTTCCATACCGGCGACCGGGTGGAGGCGGGCGATGCGCTGACCGATGGTCCTTTGGTGCCGCATGATATTCTGCGAATTAAGGGCGAAGAAGCGCTGCAGCGGTATCTGCTGCGAGAAGTCCAGAATGTGTATCGTGCTCAGAGCGTAACGATTAACGACAAGCACATCGAAGTGATTTTGTCGCAGATGATGAATAAGGTTGAAATTGAAAGCGTTGGCGATAGTCAATATCTGCCTGGCGAAATTGTCGATAAGCTGAATTTCCGCAAATCCAATATCGATCTGTCGACGGGACTTCGAGTTGCCGATGCTGGCGATACGGACTTGAAAGCAGGTCAGGTTCTGACCAAGGAACAGCTCGAAGCGGCCAATGAAAAGGTAGAAGCCTTGGCCGGTACGCCAGCCAAAGGCAAAAAGCCTCGTCCGGCGACGGCGACGACCCTGTTGTTAGGTATTACCAAGGCTTCATTGCAGTCGGATAGCTTTATTTCTGCTGCCAGTTTCCAGGAAACAACAAAAGTCTTGACGGAAGCTTCGCTGGCTGGTAAAATCGACGATTTGGTTGGATTGAAAGAAAATGTCATTTTGGGGCATTTGATTCCGGCTGGCACAGCTTTCAAGAGGTATTTAGACGCCAAAGTCAAGCACATGGGCGAACCTCCTGTGCCGCGTCAGTTGGAAGAATTGCGTCAGGCCAAAGAAGCCGATGCGGCAGCCGATAAGGCGGTCAAAGCGGCACTGGGATTGGAATAAAAACTATAAGTTGTTTATATATAATCGGTTAGAAACCTTTTGGAGTAGATATGCCGACCATTAATCAGTTAGTTCGCAACGGGCGAAAAAATACAGGCAAAAAGAGAGTTTCCGATATTACCGGAAGCCCTCAAAAGCGAGGTGTTTGTCTGATCGTCAGGACACAGACGCCCAAAAAGCCCAACTCGGCGTTGCGAAAAATCGCCCGTGTTCGTCTGACCAATGGGACAGAAGTCACTGCGTATATACCGGGCATTGACCATAATCTGCAGGAACACAGCACCGTGATGATTCGCGGCGGTCGTGTTCGCGACCTGCCTGGCGTTCGTTACCATATTGTCCGCGGTACGCTGGATACCTCCGGCGTAACCGGACGTAAACAGGGACGCAGCAAGTACGGCGCCAAAAAAGGCAAGTAAGCTTAATACCGAGTCCGCGTTTGCGTAAAAGCGGATTCTGCTGAAATAGATAGAATTGATACAGAAAACCCAAAAAATACAAGGTGTTTGAATGGGAAGAAAAAGATTCGTTGAAGGCGACAGAAAGTATTTAACCCCGGACCATAAGTATCAGAGCAAACTGGTTTCCAAGTTTGTTAATTGTATGATGTGGGATGGCAAGAAAAGTCGGTCGCTGGCTGTTTTTTATGATGCGATGGATATTATTGGCAAGCAGATTACAGAGACGCCTCCGGTCGAAGTTTTCGAGGCGGCCATTGAGAATGTCAAGCCAATGCTTGAGGTACGCAGCAAACGTGTCGGCGGAGCCAGTTATCAGGTGCCGATGCAGGTCCGTCCCAAACGGCAGCAGTCGCTGGCGTTCCGGTGGATACTGGCGGCCGCTCGCGGCAAGAAAGGCAAACCAATGTGCCAGCGTCTGGCAGGCGAATTGCTGGATGCCTTCAAACGCGAAGGCGCGGCAATGACGATGCGGGAAAACGTGCATCGTATGGCCGAAGCCAACAAGGCATTCGCGCATTTTGCCTGGTAATAACTTGTTTTTCAAAACAGCCACGGTTGTGACAAATTGCATCCGTGGCCGTTTTTTTATAGACAGCCGGCCCGCCTGATGATGAGGAATGAGTCAATCGTTGGGGTAGGGGTGTGGCTGTTATTTTTTTGAATGGAATGAAAAACACAATAACGTATCAGGCGGACATTGAAATAGTTCACGATTATGGCGGATGACTTATCTTTAGTACGGAATATCGGAATTATGGCGCATATCGACGCCGGTAAGACCACGGTGTCGGAGCGGGTGTTATTTTTCAGCGGTAAAACCTATAAGATTGGCGAAGTCCATGACGGAACAGCCGTGATGGACTATCTGGAAGAAGAGCAGCAGCGGGGCATTACCATTACCTCCGCGGCGACAAAATGCCCGTGGAGGGGTTACGATATTAATTTAATTGACACCCCCGGCCATGTGGATTTTACGGCCGAAGTCGAACGGTCGCTTCGCGTGCTGGATGGAGCGGTTGCGGTATTTGATAGCTCCGAAGGCGTTCAGGCCCAATCGGAAACCGTCTGGAGACAAGGCCAGAAGTATCTGTTATCCTGCCTGATTTTCATCAATAAAATGGACAAGATCGGTGCCGATTTTGAGATGTGCCTCCGAAGTATCCATGAAAAACTTCTCTCGCATCCGGTACCGGTGCAGATTCCCATCGGGCAGGAATCCGCGTTCGTCGGGATGGTTGACCTGATTACGATGAAAGCGGTCTATTTTCAGCAGGAGGACAAAGCCGCCAGTTTTCGAGAAGAGGAGATTCCCGCCGAACTGAAAGAGTCTGCGGAACGCTATCGTCATGCAATGATCGAAGCGGCAGCAGAATTTGATGAAGAGATGATGGAGCGGTATATTAATGACCAACCCATCTCCGAAGAGGTGATTCGCCGTGCGTTGCGAAAAGGTACGGTTGCCAATAAACTCAATCCTGTGCTTGTTGGCTCTGCGCTGCGGAATATGGGCGTTCGCCGTCTGCTCGATGCGGTGGTTGATTTCTTGCCTTCCCCGCTTGATATGCCCCCGGCCGTTGGATATGAAGAGGGCGACAAAACCAAGCGGGTAGATGTTGTTTGCGACCCCAAAAAGCCCCTGGTTGCGATGGCTTTTAAGATTACCAGCGACAAACATGGCGATCTGTACTTTCTGCGCATTTATCAGGGATCTCTCGGTAAGGGGACGCGTGTGTACAATCCAAATCGCAATGTGAAAGAAAACATTACACGACTGTTCCAGATGCACGCATCAAATCGAATTATTATAGATTCGGCTTCCGCCGGCGATATCGTTGCCGCGCTGGGTCTTAAAGACACATTAACCGGCGATACGCTCTGCGATACCAAGACCAGTGTGATGCTGGAAACCATTTCTTTTCCCGAGACGGTCATTAGCATGTCCATCGAGCCGGTTACGGCCGCCGAGCGAAATAAACTCGGCGAAGCGCTGGCGATGCTGCGTAAGGAAGACCCGACATTCAAGTCGAAATTTGACCCGGAAACCGGCCAAACCATCATTAGCGGTATGGGTGAACTGCATCTGGAAATCCTTGAAAACAAGCTGATCCGCGATCTGGGCGTCAAAGTACGCGTCGGTAAACCGCGGGTTGCTTACAAAGAAGCTATTGCAGGAACCGCCGAGGGCGAGGGTAAATTTATTCGTCAAACCGGAGGCCGCGGACAATATGGCCACGTTGTCATCAAAATGGAACCGTTGTTCAGCGAGGATGGACATTACGCCAAGGTCAACGAATTTGAAAACGCGATTATTGGCGGTTCAATCCCCAAAGAATATATTCCCGCGGTCGAACATGGAGTGATCGATGGATTATCCAGCGGGTCGCTTGCCGGATATCCGGTTGTCGGCGTGAAAGTAACGCTGCTGGATGGTTCATTTCATACCGTCGATTCGTCGGAATTGGCCTTTGAGCAGGCGGCAAGCATCGCCGTTCGGGATTTGGTGCAAAAAGCAAACCCGGTTCTTTTAGAGCCGGTCATGCGGGTACAGGTTGTAACGCCCGAAAATTATTTTGGAGCCATCCAGGGCAATCTGGTTTCACGCCGAGGCGAGATTACCAATTCCTATTTGCATGGGATTGTCCGCGTCATCGACGCCAAGGTCCCGCTGGGGGAAATGTTTGGTTATTCAAGCCAAATTCGTAGCGCAACGGCCGGGCGAGGGACGTTTACTATGGAGCCGCTAAACTACGAAAGAGTCCCGGATCAAATTTCTGAAAAAATTCTTTTAGGAAGTTATTGACAATCATAAAAGGCTGTTGTATAGTTTCTCTTCTGGCCGAGCGAGCGCGGTATGTGATAATGCCGTGCGATTCGAGTTGGGCTGTTCATCTCAGATTGAGATTTTATGGACGGCAACTGAAATCCGCGAGGATTTAATTGCTAACGTCTTTTGGCGCAAAGACTTACAATGAGTGCTGTGCATTACGCATAAGCCGCGGCGACGTTTGGCATCGGGATTTTATCCGAGAGAATAAGTGGGTATATCCGTGGCTTTAGACTCAGACGAATGGGAATCATTTCCTGTCTGAAAATGTAAAAATTAGGAATTTAGTAATTTTTGATAAATTTATGGTTTTTTCTTGTTTTTGGATTAGGGAATTGGTAATCTTCTCATCTTTCAAAAACAGATATGTAGATGTTGCAGGTATAGATTAAGGGTTAACCATGACGGAAACCGAACGCATTAGAATTAGGATGGAAGCCTACGATCATAGGGCTTTGGACAGCTCGGCGAAAGAAATCGTCGAGCAGGCTCGTCGTACCAACGCACGTGTCAGCGGACCCGTTCCGTTGCCGACGCGGATTGAGCGTTATACCGTATTACGCAGTCCCCACGTCGATAAAAAGTCGCGTGAACAATTTGAAATGAGAACGCATAAGCGTTTGATTGATATTTATGATGCAAATGCCCGCACCGTTGAAGCCCTAAACCGGCTTGTCGTTCCTGCGGGCGTTTTTGTTAAGATTAAGGCGTAGTCCGAAAAAATCAAAGCGGTCAGTTCTGGCACGACTGTTTTGCTGAAGCTAAAAGACTGAGTGAGACTCAAAGGAATATAGACAATGGTAATGTTGCTGGGAAAAAAAGTCGGCATGACACAGGTGTATAACGAAGCCGGTCAAATGACGACGGTTACGGTGATACAGGCCGGTCCCTGCATGGTGATGCAGGTTAAGACCCCTGAAACCGATGGTTATGCGGCGATGCAGCTTGGTTTTGAAGATAAAAAAGCCCGTCTGGTTTTAAAGCCCGAAGCCGGTCATGCAGCCAAGGCCAATACCGCGACCAAACGCTTCGTTCGCGAATGGCGCCTGGAAAAAGGGGCTGAACTGAAATATAACGCAGGCGATGCACTGGATGTAAACCTATTTGAAGGCGTTACTTATGTTGACGTGATTGGCACCAGCAAAGGGAAAGGCTATGCCGGCGTAATGAAGCGGCATAATTTCGGCGGCTTCCCGGCCTCGCACGGTACCGAACGTAAGCATCGTGCCGGCGGGTCGATTGCCAGCCATGCCACCAACCGCGGTAATAGTGGTAAGATTAAAAAAGGAAAACGGATGGGCGGTCGTATGGGTAACGTACGCGTAACCGTTAAAAACCATAAACTGATATCCATTGACCCCGAAAATCATCTGCTGGTTATCAAAGGCGGCATTCCGGGGCCCAACGGCGGTTATGTGGAAATCCGCACGGCAAAAACAAAAAAATAAACATTCTGTAGATTCCGACTGGAATAGAATATGATTGACATTGCAGTATATAATCGTGAAGGCAAAGAGATTGAGAGCCTGAAAGTCGATGAGAGCGTATTCGGCGGAGTGATTCGCCACGCTCTGATTAAGCAGGCGGTAGTGATGTATCAGGCCAACAAACGCATCGGTACCGCGGCGACAAAACAGAAAAGTCTCGTTGAAGGTTCGACACGCAAGCTCTATAAGCAAAAGGGAACCGGTAATGCCCGTGCCGGCCAGGTCCGCACCCCGTCTCGTGTGGGCGGCGGCGTGACTTTCGGCAAAAAATACCGTGATTTTAATCAGGCAATGCCCAAAAAGCAGCGGCGGCTGGCTACGGATTCGGCAATTTTGTCAAAGCTTCAAAGCGGCAGCGTCGTGGTCGTTGACGAGTTGAACTTTACTGCTCCGAAGACCAAAGAATTCGCCCGTGTGCTGGGGAATTTGAAAATAGAACGCAGTTGCCTTGTCGCCGTCAGCGACCGCAATGAATGTTTGGTCAAGTCGGTTCGCAATGTGCCGAAAGTCGGCCTGATGCTGGTCAATGAATTAAATGCCGGCGATATATGCAACCGTCAGAAAATGCTGTTGACCAAAGACGCGTTTTTGGCGCTGGTTAACCGGGACTCTAACTAATACCGCAGGTGGTAATTAAGATGAATGAATACAATATCATAGTCAGGCCGATAGTAACCGAACAGGGAATGCATTTTGCGAATACCAAAAATGCGTATTCTTTTGAGGTACATAGGGATTCCAACAAAATTCAGATTCGTCACGCTGTCGAAAAGCTGTACAACGTGAAAGTGCTGAATGTCAGGACGGCCAATGTCAAAGGCAAGGTTCGTCGCAAAGGACGCACCTTCGGCGTAACGGCCGGATGGAAAAAAGCAGTCGTTGAGCTGCACCCCGATAACCGGATCGACCTGTTCTAAGAGCGAGAAACATCGCAAATAAGGATTTGAGCAAATGGCAATTAAATTTTATAAACCAACCAGTAATGGACGACGCAACGCTTCGGTTATCGACTATAAGTCGGTGTTGACAACCAGCGATCCGGAAAAAGGACTGTGCGTACGTCTGAAAAAGACCGGCGGACGCAATCATCACGGCAAGACGACCGTCCGTTTTCGCGGCGGCGGAGCCAGGAAAATATACAGAATCATCGACTTCCGTCGTAACAAGGACGGAATGCCTGCGAAGGTAACGTCGGTGGAGTATGATCCCAATCGCAACTGTTTTATCAGTTTATTGGAATATACTGACGGCGAAAAACGTTATATTTTGGCGCCGGAAGGACTCAAAGTTGGAATGGTCGTTGAGAGCGGAGCAAGCATAGAGCCTAAAATCGGCAACGCGATGCCCCTGTCTGCGATTCCAGTTAACGTCGAGATTCACAATATCGAAATGAACGCCGGGCAGGGCGGCAAAATGGTTCGCACTGCCGGCGGCGTCGCCCGCCTGATGGCCAAAGAAGGCGACTATGTAACTATCGTACTCCCCAGCGGTGAAACACGCTATATTCGCAAAGAGTGCAGGGCGACCGTTGGGCAGCTTAGCAACTCCGATCATCAAAATGTCCATCTGGGAAAGGCCGGCCGAAAACGCTATCTGGGCAAACGTCCGCACGTTCGCGGCAAGGCACAAAACCCGGTTGCTCATCCGATGGGCGGCGGCGAAGGCCGTGCCAATGGCGGTCGGCATCCATGTTCGCCGACGGGTGTTCTGGCCAAGGGTGGAAAAACGCGTAATCCGCGAAAAACCACCAACAGCAAGATTATTCGTCGCAGGAAAAACGGACGCGGCATTCAGTTGGTGTTATAAATTTAAGATAACGACAGGAATTTACTAAATATATTTGAGGATAGTCAATGGGACGTTCGCAGAAAAAAGGCCCTTATGTGGATGAAAAGCTGTACCTGAAAGTGCAAAAGCAGATTCAGGGCGGCCGCAAAGAACCAATTAAGACTTGGGCCCGTGCCTGCACAATTATACCGGAGTTTGTCGGCTATACGTTTATGGTCCATAATGGAAAAATGTTCCATAAGGTCTTTGTTACCGAAGACATGGTCGGCCACAAAATGGGCGAGTTTTCGCTGACCCGTACCTTTAGGGGCCATTCCGGAAGTAAAGGCGAAGGTAAATAAATAAGGCCCTAACAGGCTGGCAAATAGAGATAACAGCGTAGAATGCTGAATGTTTCAAAAGGTTAAAAACAATGTTGAGCGCTAAGAAATTTTCAAAACAGTCGCAAAAAAAGGGCGTCAGTGTCCAGGAGCTTGCCGACCATCTGGCTCGCGGCGGAATGGATAAAGACGCAGCTTTAACTGCGGTGAAAAACTGGATGAAAGGCTTGTTTACCATCAAACCTGGAAAACAGGATGTCGAACGTCTTGCCGGCGCGTTGGGCGTGAAAATCGGCGATATTTCCGAATGGAAATCGTCCTATTGCTATGCCCCCATGTCGCCCAGCAAAGTGCGTTTGGTGACTACGCTGATTCGCGGACGCGATGTTCAGGACGCTCTGGATATTTTGTCTTTCACCCGCAAACGTGCCGCCGAAGCCGTCCGAAAGACGTTGCAGGCTGCCATTGCCAACGCGGATGAAAACGAGGCGGATGTTGAGAATCTGGTTGTTTCCGAGATACGCGTTGATGGAGCGGGTCGCCGGATTGGAACCAAAGGATTTAGGGCCAAAGATCGCGGACGTGCTCATGCGATTCGTAAGCAGGCCAGTCATATTCATGTTGCAGTGTCGGAATTCTAATTTACGGATACAGGTTATATATGGGTCATAAGACATCTCCAATCGGTTTTAGAACGGGTATCACGCGTGGCTGGGACAGCTTGTGGTTTGCTCCGAAAGCCAATTACGGCGAATTCCTCGTCGAGGATTTGAAGATTCGCGAGTTTGTCGACAAGAAGTTTAATCGTCGCGCTCCGTATGCTGCTGTCGCCAAGACGGAAATCGCCCGTACGCGGAATGAAGTAAAGGTTACGCTGCATACCGCTCGTCCCGGTATGGTCATTGGACCACGCGGCGCCGAAGTGGATAAGTTACGCGAAGAAATTGAAAATCTGATTGACCGCAAAGTCAATGTCAATGTTATTGAGATTAAAGAAGCGTTTCTCGACGCCAAGCTGGTTGCAGAGGGCATTTCCGAGCAGTTGAAAAAACGAGCAGCGTTTCGCCGCGTAATGAAGATGGCGTTGGAAAATGCGATGAACGCCGGAGCTAAGGGTATCAAGATTTTGATCGGCGGTCGTCTTGGCGGCGCTGAAATTGCCCGCAGCGAGTCGCAAAAACGAGGTTCGGTCCCGTTGCAGACGCTGGTGGCCAATGTCGATTACGGTGTTGCAACCGCGATAACAACCTATGGCTGTATCGGCATCAAAGTGTGGATTTACAAAGGCAAATTCGGCGAAGAAATTACGCCGATTGCCCGCAGTGGCGGCGGCGAACGTCGTCGTCCCCAGCGGGATAAGGCGCCTCGCCGTACGCGGCAGGACGCCAGTCATGCCAGAGTCGCCCCGTCCCAGACCGACGCGGCCCCGACCGAAGAGAATAAACCTGTTGAAAACAGCTAATTAATAAGCAGTTCTATCAAGGGATGTAAATTATGGCATTAATGCCTAAAAGAGTAAAATACCGAAAGCAGATGCGCGGCAAGATGAAAGGCAATGCTTGCCGGTGTAATTATGTCGCTTTCGGCGAATGGGGCCTCCAGGCCATCGAAGGAAGCTGGATTACGGGTCGGCAAATTGAAGCCGGACGTGTGGCTGCGACGCATTTTCTCCGCCGTGAGGGTAAAGTGCATATTCGGATATTCCCCAACCATTCGTATTCGGCCAAACCGCTCGAAACGCGTATGGGTAAAGGGAAGGCCGAAGTTGCCGGGTGGGTCGCACGCGTTAAACCCGGAACCGTAATGTTTGAAATTGGCGGCGTAGATGAACAAGTAGCGAAAGTTGCGCTGCTCCGAGTGGCTCATAAAATGCCGATCCGATGCCGTCTCGTAACGCGTCGGCATGCTCTCGGATAGAAAGGAAAGCGATGAAATCTTCTCAAATTCGAGATCTTCGAAATGACGAACGTCAGGAAAAACTTGGCGAATTAAATAAGAAGCTCTATGAGCTTCGGTGTCAATCGGTAACTGAAAATTTATCGAATCGACATGCGATACGTAACATCCGCAAAGATATCGCCCGGATTAAGACCGTTATGCGTCAGGATCAGTTAAAGGTTCAGTAATTGACTATGGAAAAAACGAAAGTTAAAACTCAGCGTGCCGTAGTGATCGGCAAAAGCGGCGACAAGACGATTAAAGTCCAGATCGACTTTCTGGCGCGCCATCCAAAATACGGGAAGTTTATGCGCCGCAGGACGCGCCTTGCCGTGCATGATCCAGGCAATATCGCCGGTGTCGGCGATGTGGTTGATATTACCGAGTGCAGACCGATCAGCAAGAACAAAAGCTGGCGTCTGATGAACGTTATACAAAAGGCAGTCGTAGAATAAAGGGGCAGCCGTGATACAA
Source organism: uncultured Pirellulales bacterium (assembly GCA_964630865.1). Taxonomy (GTDB): domain Bacteria; phylum Planctomycetota; class Phycisphaerae; order Sedimentisphaerales; family Anaerohalosphaeraceae; genus Anaeroglomus. The sequence continues at coordinate 11,518 of CAZVXR010000191.1, forward strand.
CAGGAAACAATGATTGAAATCGCCGACAACAGCGGCGTCAAAGAGGCGCAATGTATTCGCGTTCTTGGAAAAAGCAGTGCACGTAAAGGCAAGTATACGCGTGTCACGGCTTCTGTGGGCGATATTATCTGTGTTGCTCTCAAAAAATATCTGCCGAGCTGCCAGTTGGATCGCAAAAAAGTCTACAAGTGTGTTGTCGTGCGTACCAAGCATCGTATTCGTCGTCCGGATGGCAGTTATGTCCGATTTGACAGCAACGCAGGGGTGATTATAGACGCGGAAAACAATCCCATCGGGACGCGTATATTTGGAGCGGTTCCCAGAGAGTTGCGGGATAAAAATTTCATGAAAATTATTTCGTTGGCCAGTGAAGTAGTCTAAGGCCCCCATCAGGATAAAAAATATGGCAAGACATATTAAATCAGGCGATACAGTACAGGTGATAGCTGGCGACAGCAAAGGCGTTACCGGAAAAGTTCTGCGAGTGATCCCGGATAAGGATCGGGTGGTGGTCGAGGGCGTCAATTTGGCCCAAAAGCACGTCCGGCCTTCCCAGAAAAATCCGCAGGGCGGACGCGTTCGTATCGAAAAAACAATCCACGTAAGCAATGTGCTTCCCGTGGACCCGAAGACCGGAAAAGCCACGCGGGTAAAGTTTGTTACCGATGCCAAGGGCGTCAAAAAACGCGTGAGCAAAAGCGGCAGCGAAATTAGTGTTGTGATCAAGGCAACCAAAAAGAAGTCGTAACAAAAAGGTGGAATAATGGCTCGTTTAAAAGATTTATATAAGAGTAAAGTCACCGCGGCGATGAAAGAAAAGTACGGATACACCAGTATCATGGCTGTCCCGCGCCTGCAGAAAATCGTGATTTCGATGGGACTGGGAAAAGCGATCCAGGACAAAAAGTTTATGGATTTGGCGATTAAAGATATGGCCACCATAAGCGGTCAGAAGCCGTTAATCTGCAAAGCCAAAAAAAGCGTCTCGAATTTTAAGGTGCGTGAAGGCGAAAAGACAGGCTTGAAAGTAACCCTTCGCAAGGAGCGGATGTTTGAGTTTCTGGATCGGCTGATTAACCTTGCCATTCCCCGCGTTAAAGACTTTCGGGGTCTTAACCCAAATGGATTTGACGGTATGGGTAATTATTCGATGGGACTGGACGAACAGAGTGTGTTTGCCGAAATCGATCCGGCCAAGATAGAACATCAGCAGGGAATGAATATCACGTTTGTAACGACGGCCAATACGAACAACGAAGGTCGTGAGCTGTTGCGGTTGTTTGGAATGCCATTTAAATCATAAGCCGGCCTGCCAATTGCGGGCCTTTGGAGTAAGTTATGTCAACAAAGGCAATGGAAAATAAATGTGAGGCAAAACCCAAGTATCGCAGCCGGGGGTACACCCGCTGTCAGGTATGCGGGAGGGCAAGAGCGGTCTATCGCAAGTTTAAGATTTGCCGTATCTGTTTCCGTAAGTTGGCCAATGACGGAAAGATGCCCGGCGTCAAAAAAGCAA
>CAZVXR010000192.1:0-8871 GCA_964630865.1 uncultured Pirellulales bacterium
CCCAACCTCGCACGGAATAGTCAATAGAAATATCGGGATTTACCAAGAAATCAACGCGACACCGCAATAAAACCACCACCAATTCATTCATAATCTATTATCAAACATAGAGTTACAAGTTGATTACAAGGCCAGAATTCAGCCTTCTGGTCTTGTTACTTTTTTGTATCATACAAGCCCTGTACACCACTTAACACTATGTATGTCGCCCTTTCAGGGCTTGATTTTTCCCCTGCACCCACCCAGGGCGGCGAACTGGGCTGATATATTATGCCCCCTTGGGTCGGCGCTGAAAATAATAGCCATTTAACATTCGGCTAAGGGGTACTCTTTTCGATTTTTACTTTTTTCGCCTACGTTTCGAATCGCAGCTTTTCCTTTTCGTGGAGGAGGGTCCAGGCTTCGCGTTTGAAGAACCAGCCTAAGCCCGCTGCGCGGATCATCCAGTCGATGGCGGTTGCCAGCCAGACGCCGACCAATCCCCAATGCAAATAATACGCCATCAGCCAGACGCCGCCCAGTCGGAAAATCAGCATACTGACGAAACTGACATACATCGGCGAGCGGGTGTCGCCGACGCCGCGGAGAGCGCCGATGAAGATAAATGTAATCGCCAAAAACGGCATTTCAATTGCGGCCAGCCGGGTCGCCAGTCCCGCCAGTTTGACCACTTCCGGCGTTGCACCAAACAGATGGGCAATCTGCGGCCCGAACAGCAGAAAAACCGCACAAAGCGATAACGTCAGGACGCTGACCGCGAGTATCACTTTTCGCACGGCGATCCGCGCGACACGGTGACGGCCGGCGCCAACGGCCTGACCGGTAATCGTCGTTACCGCAACCGCCAGTCCCCAGGCGGGCATCACCGCCAGATTTTCAATTTGCAGCGCAACCTGGTGTGCGGCCAAAATCGTCGTCCCCAGATGCGCAACCATCTTCATAAACAGCATATAATAGACCGACGTCAGCCCCCGCTCCATATACGCAGGCCAAAATAGATACCACAGCCGGCCCAGGACATTGCGCGGTATTTGCGTAAAATGCTCTATCCGCAGATTAAGCCCTTTGGCGCCAATCAAAAGCCACATCGAAAAGAAGATGCCGACGGTGCGGGCGATGACCGTTCCCCATGCTACACCGAAAAAGCCTAACTTGGGGGCCCAAAACCCGAAAGCGAGCATGATGCTGGTTGTAATGTTGACGACGTTCATCATTCCGGTAATCAGCATCGGGCGAAAGGTATCGCCCTTGCCCCGAAGCATCCCATTGCACACCATCATCGGAAGGCCGGTCAGACAGGATATCAGAAGAATCCGCAGATATTTGGCCGCGTCCGGTGCCACATCGTCAGCGGCCCCGAAAAAGACCATAATCTGTCCGGCAAAGGGACTTGCGGCGGCAAATAGCGCCATCGCCATCAAAAACGCGACAATCATAGCGCAGCCGGCGTGTTTGCGAGCGGTTTCGAACGCCAGCTCCCCCCAGCTTCGGGCGACAATCGAGGTCGCCGACATCGACAAGGCGATAAACGGGGCGGTAACCAGAAACATCAAAATCCCCGCCAGCGCCGCCGAGGCCAGATACTTTTCATTATGAAGCCTGCCGACGATAATCGTATCGCTGATAAATACCAGCGAATACAGGCAGTTTTCGACCATCGACGGCATCGACAGCGTCGTCAGAGTCTTATTTAAATCCCGCAGGCGGAGATTGATCCTGCTGGGTTGTAGCGCAGTTTTTTTATCCATGATGACGCTTGAGATAAAACCTCTTCGATTAAAACAGGACATTGTATTGCCATAATCAACAAAAGACAACGAAATTTCCCCAATTCCGCACCGCCCTTTCGTGCGAATCGGGCTAAATCAGACGGGAAATAACTTGACATACCCCGCTGGCTCTGGTACGAATACAGCGTTCGTAAAGGCTTTATTTATGGAGATTTCCAGTGAGAGGTATAAAAAAAACAAGCGTACTTTCAGCCCTGCTGCTCGGTACGGCAAGCGTAATGCTCATCGGCTGCAGAGACAATCCTGACGATGCGGCGATAAAAAAATTGCAGCGCGACACGGTCACTGTGCTGGACGCATTCAACAAAGACGACGACCTGACCAACGCCAATGAGCAAATGCGGTCGATTTTGATCAGCGCTCGCAGCGTCGATTCCGGCGCGGATGCTTCGATGCTGGCTGCAGCCGACCTGCAAACGACACAAGCTCAGCAGAATCGGGCCTCGCTGCCTTTAAGCATGGCAGAAATCAACCGGAATACCGAAGCAATCGACCGGACGCTTAGACAACTGGCTGATTTAACGTCGCAGCTAAGACGGACCCAGCAGCTAATCGCTTTAACCGACACGGAAATTGCGGAATTGGAAAAGTGGATGGGTTCCGAGCAGGATGCCAACTCTCTCAAGAGTAAAGTTGCCATCGCCGGGCAGGAAGAAAAAGACCTGCTGGAACAGAAAGAAATTCTCGAAAAGGAATTTACCGAAAATCAAAGCAAGCTGCTGGCGATGGAGTCCGAGGCGGATGAAAAACTGCGGGAAGCTCAGCGTTCCACCGGCGACCAGCGGGTTCAGTTGGAAAACGCAGCATTTGATCTTTTGACAGAAAAAAAAGAGTACATGCTCAAGGCTCAGACCGCCGAGAATTCGCTGTCGATTGTCAATTCCCAGCTTGCGATCGTTCAGCCGCATCTCCAGCGTTTACAGGACAGCCTCAGTGCCGCGGAAACAAAATTGCAGACGTTAAAGAACGCATCTACCCGTGACACACTGACCGCTCAGCAAGTGCAGATCACCACAGACATCGACACGCAAAAAGCCGCCCTGATCGCGCAGGTCGAAGCTATCAAAACTCAATTCGCAGCCCGCAACAGCACCATCGACGCAATCATCGATTCGGTCGATCAGGCCCTCGGAAACTACCGCCGCGTCCATTCCCGCAACTTAAGCTACATCCTGAATATGGTGATGGGGCAAACCTACAGCCTGACGGGATCGCTCTATACGACAAAACTTTTCAGCACGATGGATTTTGAAAGCCGTCTATACGGCATTTTCAAGGCCTACGAACAGGTTGTCCCTCCAACCCTCGTCAGCCCGGCTGATTCAGAACCCAATAGCCAGATCGTCCAGAAAGCATTTGAATGCTTTGATCAAGCCGTCAGTGCGTACGAGGAAGCCTACGCTTCGTCCTCCATGCTGGGCGACGACTCCAAAGCCGCCGAATTAGCAGCGTTAAAAGGCCAGATATTATCCTTAAACGACAAGCTCCGCCTGTCCGATCGCATCAAAGATGCTGCCGCCGCCGAGAAAACACAGACCGCTCTTAACGCCGCACTGGAAAAGGCCAAAGAGTTTGGCGTCCAGTTCAGTCTGTCCGCAACTGCGATGATCCTGAGCAAGGGACTCGATTACGTCCCCCAGCTCCCCGTCAATACCGCGATGATCCTTGAAGATATCAAGAAAGAATTCGCCAACTGGCGGCAAATGAATATCGCCGAGATGGAAACGGAAATCGACAAACTTCTCCCGCGCATCGCCGAATTGAAAGCAGAATACGCCGGCGACCAGCAAATCCTCGCATTCCTCGATCAGGAGCAGGCGGCGATAGAAGAGCAAAAGGCGCAACGAGTTACGGGCGAAACCTTCGATGCCAATAATCTCGAATTCAGCGATGCAAATCAACTGCCTCAACCCGAATTTCAACAGTAAGGATGCCTGACTATGAAATTGTCGGATGTCATTCGTCTCGAATGTGTTAAACCGCAGGCTTCTGTCGAAGACAAGGCTATGGCGTTATGCGAAATCGCCGCGCTGGCCCGCAAAAGCCCGTTATGCCGCAACGTCTCAGAAGAGTCCATTCTCGAAGCGCTTCAGGATCGTGAAACACTCGGTTCGACCGCCTTCGGCCACGGCGTGGCCATCCCGCATTGCAGACTTGGCACGATTCACGAGTTTGTTGTCGGCCTGATATCGGTCCCCGACGGGGTCGACTTCGAGGCTCCGGACGGCAAAAAAGTCAGCCTGATTATTTTTATCATCGCCCCGACAACCAATAGCGCCGCTCATGTACGAATACTGTCGGCGATTTCGCAGGCTCTTCAGGACCCCGCCGCAGTTAAAAAAATGGTCGTCGCCAAAACAGCAAAAACCCTTTGTGAGAAATTCATTCAAGCAGCCGAAAGCGAATTTGAAGTCTATGAACCGGGCAAAAAAAATCGCCTGACGATAACCATTCAGGATCAAACCGTCTTTGACAAAATCCTCGAAGCCTTAGCCAGCGTCGAAGGCGTTTCTCTCTCTATCATTGAATCCCAGAACGCATATCACTATCTAAAATCAATCCCGCTGTTTGCCGACCTGTCGGAACACGACCACCCGGCTTTCTCTAAACAGATCATCGCCGTCGTCGAACGCAAACTCAGCAATGAAATTATTCGCCGCATCGAAACTTTTACCGGAAGCCTATCCGAGTGCAGCGGCATCCTCGTTACGGTACAGGAACTGGCTTTCTGCGCAGGGATGCTCGAAATCTGACAATTCTAATTTTTGGAAGGAGTCGACGCAGCGACAATGGCGGATTTTCGGATTCATTTTTACGGCAATCTTTCAACGCTGTTGTCGGCTGGACTGCCCATCCTGCGAGCCTTGCATACCACACAGGGTTACGCCCGTCTCGGCTGGAAAAAAATCCTCGTCCGACTTGAACATGACGTTAGCCGCGGTACGGAGCTATCCGAATCGATGGCCCAATGGCCGCGGCGTTTCGCCAAACTCGATCTGGCATTAGTCCGCGTCGGCGAACAAACCGGCCAGTTAGCCGAATTATTCAAGAGCCTCGCCGACTGGTACGAACTCCGCCGCAAACTCAAACATATTGTGCTGTCGGGAATGCTCTATCCGTTATTCATACTTCATCTTGGAGCCTTAATTTCTCCTATCCCCGGCGCCGTTCTTAAGGGCGGCGGGTGGGAGTCGTACAGGCACGGTGTTTTCAGCATCCTGTCTCTTTTTTATATCCCTCTGGCTGGGGTTGTCGCAATACGCCTGCTTTTACCCAGGCAAGGCCTCATCCGGCGGATATTCGATGAAATCGTGCTGCGAATTCCCCTGGTAGGTTCGGCCATCAAGTGCCTGGCTATCGGCCGGTTCAGCTACCTGTTTTCGATGATGTACAAAGCTGGCGTCCCTGTCATAGAAGCAGCCAAACTCGCCACCCAATCCTGCGGCAATGAAGCTATTTACCGCCGGCTTGAAGGCGGATATACCGCCACCAAACAGGGAACGCCAATGTCCAAAGGCTTTAGCCAAAATCTTGACCCGGAATTCCTGGAACTCTGGTCGGTCGGAGAGGAATCCGGAGAATTAGACAAAACCTCCGGCAAATTAGGACAAATCTATCTGGACAAAGCCCAATTTCGCTTCGAAATACTCGCCCAATGGCTGCCCAAAATTGTATATTTCGCCATTATGGCAGTCATGGCGTACCAAGCTTTGAAGGGTTTTCAAGCTGTCTACGGCGGCCTATTGAACGAATTTTAACGCCAACCTTTCCCCTTTTGTGTGTTTTTGCACTCCCATTAGCCGATATACCATATCGAATCGTATGAATCCTTATCTGATAAGTTGTGTATGAAACGGTTGTTTTACCGAAAAACTCAGCGACTTCGCTCCAATGCGGAGTTTAAGGCTATTCTTGCTCAGCGGATATCCGCCGGTCAGGGTCCGTTTCGCCTATTTATAGCGCCTAATCCAGATAGACTTGGTCGCATGGGTATCTCTGCCAGCAAAACACTCGGCAGCCCCATCATCCGCAATCGGCTAAAACGTCTGGCGCGAGAGGCATTTCGCCTCAACCAGCACAATCTGCCGACAAACCTGGATTATGTCTTAATTATTTCCCAGAAAATGACGAAAAAAGCAACATCGGATACCCAGCAGGTCGATGCTGCAATGTCCTATAGCCAATTTGAAACGATATTTATGGGACTTGTCAAAAAAGTTCTCCAAAAGGTGAAATAAGCTGGCTGACGTAATGGCAGAACACAAAGCAAAAGAAACACTATCGGCAATCGGCCCGGCGGCAAAACAGGCCGGAGTCTCTCGCCAGACCGTCCAGTATTATCTGATGATTGGTCTTTTGGCCCCGACAAAAACAACCGCAACGGGTCGGCGGCTTTTCGACTCTAAGGCAATTGAAAAAATTCATTTGATAAACAAACTGAACCAGAGCGGCTATCCCCTCCGGGCGATTCGCGATCTGTTTTCAGAGAAACTGACCGAAAATATGAGTCCGAACCATGGCTGATTACTACAGCATACAAAAAAGACGTAACTATATCGTTGGCGCGTTTGTGCTTGTCGCCTTTGCCGCATTTATCGGAATACTGGTAAAATTCCGGGATTTGCCGCTATTTGTCAGTAAAGCAAACTCTTTCTATGTCATCGCCAATTTTCGCGATGCCCCGGGCATCCAAAAAGAAACCCCCATACAATTTTGCGGATACCAGATCGGTCGCGTCATTGTCGTTAGTCCTCCCCTGCTGGTCAAAGACAACCAAACCGGAAAGGAATGGCACGAAGTCGGGGTTACGATGGCTATCGATAAAAAATACAAAAACATCCCATCCAATGTTCAAGTCATGGTGATGAAGCGCGGGTTAGGCAGCAGTTATATCGAACTGCGGGCCGATCCCGATGAACCGCTGAAACCCAAAATTGCCGATCGTCCCGACACCGTGTATCTTTGCCATGGGATGGAAGTGCATGGCTCCCTCGGCGTCAGCAGCGATTTTTTCCCCCCGCAGATACAGAAAAAACTGGAAGAGCTGGTTGACTCCATCAGTGCGCTGGCTAATAATGCCAATCAGATTATCGGCGATGAACAGAATAAAACCAACATCAAAAAGACCCTCGAGCAAATCACCGCCGCGACCGAACAGGCCAAAAACACGCTCAAATCCGTCCAGAGCCTTTCGGATACCGGCAATCAGGAAATTGTAAAAATCGCTGAAAACTTAGATGCAACACTTAGCCAAATGCAGCAGATTCTTGCCAAAATCAATGCTGGCAATGGTACTGCCGGAAAATTAGTCAATGATGGCCGTCTGTATGAAAACCTCCTGGACAGCTCCGGCGAATTGCAGATGACGCTCGAACAAATCAAAAAATGGGCCGCCGACGCACGCGAAAAAGGCATCCGTATCAAGTGGTAAAACACAAACCGTCCGGCACAGGACGGTAATTCGGATTCAATCCTGCGGATTGCAAATGACCTGCAAGGGTCAAATCTAAATGGCTTCGGATGAAATCCGGTGATTACAATGTCCAATTGCAAATGACCCATCAGGGTCAAACCCGACTAACTCCGGGCGAGCGCAGCGAAACCCGGAGAATCAAACCCATCCCCATTCCCCTCAACCCCGCAGGGGTTGAACAAAGTAGCCCAAGCATCGTGCTTCGGAATAAACCAATCCGCATGGGCATAGCCCATCCTACGAAAAATTTGCCCGACCTACCCGGCTATTTAATTGAGAACCCCCAACACGAAAAAGGGGACAGGTACAACCTGCCTGACGTGACGGCAGAACGTACCATTTGTCGCCGGGCGGTTTCTATATTTGCTTTTTCGGATCAATCAATCCGTTCAGAATGCGTTCGAAAAAATGCAGCAATCTGACTTTTGTCTTTTTGTCCCTGAGCAACTGCAAGAACAAAATCAGCCAAGGTGTCATTATCAGGAATAGCTTGAATTCCATTTAATTCCAAAAAGACCATTGCACAGACGGCACCTGTGCGTTTATTGCCATCGACAAATGGGTGATTCATCACGATATGATACAGATAGGCCGCCGCCATGGCATACAGATCGTCGTGGGCGTATTGGCCGGCAAAGGATGCCTTTGGCATCATTATCGCCGATTCGAGGAGTCCCTGACTGCGCAATCCGACACTGCCCCCGTACCGGAAAATCTGGTCGGCGTGGATCGTTAGTACATCGTCAAGGTCAAGGAAAATGATGCCCATGGTCTAATCGGCCAGTTTTTTGAGGGCGGGACCGAAATCTCGGTTGACCTTGTCCAATATTCGGTTCAATTTGGCCTGTTTGCCGCTGGGGCGCAGCGGCGAAATCACCAATTTGTCGCCATTGGTCGTCAGTTCCAAGTCGGTGTCGGGCGTCATCTGGAGCATCTCCATAATGGGCTTATCGATGACCAGCGCATAACTATTACCATGTTTGACGAGATTTTTAACCATCTTAAGGTCTCCATTATTCCGTATATACATAGTATATACAATGAAGCACCCTCTGTCAAGACCATTTTTAGACCAAAACCGGCAAATATGTTTCCTCACGGCAAAATTATCGCAATGCTGATCGCCCCATCGCTCTTTGTCGCCGCCGCAGGCATCCTGGCCGCAATCCTGTTCAATTGACCCCGCAACACGGTGATAAGCATTCACCCTTTTTTAGGGTAGCCCAAGCATCCTGCTTCGAAATAAACCAATCCGCATGGGCAGAGCCCATCCTACGAAAAATTTGCCCGACCATTCAAGCACTGTAGGGGCGACAGAAACCCGTTTGGAGTACAGCCTTTAGGCCGGTAATATTCTTCATTCCTATTTCATCCTGCGCAGCAGGCGACATAAAATAGCCACGCTGGCGTAAGCCCGTGGAACCCAAATCGCCCCCGCCAACCGAGTCCCCGCAGGGGACGACATAGAAGCTTTGTAACACTTTAGCCGAATATTGGTTGCCGGTTTGTCATTCCCGCGGAGGCGGGAATCCAGCGTATAATAGCCTCCGTCAGGGACGGTATCCTATTTTTTTGCACACGGCTAAAATGTTAACCAATTTCAAATCT
>CAZVXR010000193.1:0-7972 GCA_964630865.1 uncultured Pirellulales bacterium
CTGCCAATCATATCGGCAGAACCTGGCAGGATGGTTTCAAGGGAAATCTGCGGATTGACGAGCTGCGGATATACGGCCTTGCGCTGACGCCCGACCAGATCGCCGCCGAATACGCCGCTGGTCCCGATGCGGTGATGACTTTAAGACGGGACTGGGACTTAAACGGTGATAATCAGATTACACTGGACGATTTTGCCGTGATCGCGGCGCAATGGATGCAATAAGACAGAAACCCAAGGAAAACAACGATGACCTCCAAAGAACGCATATTAACGGCTTTACGCGGCGGCAGCCCTGATTATGTCCCTGCAGCCCCAGATTTGTACGAGATGATCCCGCTGCGGCTGTCCGGCCGCAAGCCATGGGAACTGCTGGAGTACAACGACCCGCCCATCTGGAAAGCGCGGATTGACGCCTGTGTGCAGTTGGGCGTCGATGCGTTTGTGCCGCTGTGGGTTCCTGCTCCCAATGATCCGACGCCGGCGATTGTCAGCAAAAACGACCAGCAGGTGGTCGTACGCCGTTTTGTGGAGGAAAACGGCTGCCGTCAGTGGCAGGAATGGGTGATGGTTTACACCATGGGCCATCCCAGTTCTTATGTCTTTGCTCGTGATATGGGTTTTCCGGACAGCCACGATACGTTTGAGATTATTCATCCCAATTATACTGCGGTGGATCAGGCACATTTTGAGGATGCCCGGCGGTATCTGGGTGATAGGGGTATCGTTGCGCCGCTGGTGTCGCTGCCGTGCCTGTCGCATCGTCAGGATGAAATGCTGGCATATTATGACGACCCGGATTGCATCCGGCAGCAAAAGCAGGCCGCGGGCGAGGCGATGCTAAAACGCGCCAAAGAGATACTGTCCTGGCGTCCGGACGTGTTGTTAATTGGCAACAGCGGCACGATGTTGTTTAATCCGCCGCCGATCTTTCGAGATTTGGCCTTGCACTGGATGAAAGAACTGACAGCGCTGGCCAAAGCGCAAGGCGTGTTGACCCACATGCACTGCTGTGGTACGGAAAAGGCGCTGGTGAAGATTGCCGTCGAAGAAACGGATCTAAACGGTATTGAGCCGCTGGAAGCCCCGCCAATGGGCGATTGCATCCTCAAAGAGATCAAACAGCAGTTCGGAAGCCGCCTCGCACTCAAAGGCAATCTGCATACGACCGACGTGATGCTGTTTGGATCGACAGAAGACGTCGAGCGTGCCTGCAAGCAGGCTATCGATGACGCCGCGGCCGGCGGCGGTTTCATTCTGTCTACCGGCGACCAGACCCCCGCGGATACCCCGCTGGAAAATATCGAAAAAATGGTGCAGGTGGCTCAAACGTACGGCCGCTATTGAGCGCGGCTGGTGGCTCATCCGTCAGGACAACAGCAAAACACGGGTTTATCTTTACACGTCCGCCGGCAAAATCGCCGCAGCGTTAATTTGCGCCCTTGCTATTCGGTTCGAGTGCCGCAGCTTTCTTTTTTACGAGCTTAACCCAAAAACGAGTATGCCGGTCATTGTGTGCCATGGCTTCGACATCCAAATCCAGCCGTAGCAGCAGAACGCGGTCGTCGATGATTTTGGCCCACAGGCCGTTGGTTTCGGCCACCTGCCAGCCGTCAAACGATCCCCACTCGGTCAGTCCGAGCGGCATACTGTAAAAACTCTGCAGGGTGTAGGTGTAGGTACGCTCGTCGCCCTTTCGGGTGTGATCCCAGTCCACCAGCGTGGGTTTTGAGAACTCATCCGGATAGGGTTTGTTGTGCGGCACAGCATATTGCGCCTTGTAATTCAGAATTTGACGCGGCAGAACCTCCGGATGTACGAATGTCAACTGGCATTCATTGTCATAATAAAACAGCGTATCTGGAAAATGGCCGGCCGGGCCGAAGCCGCCATGCCGGACGCCCTGCGGGATCGGGTCGGCATACCAGACGATCGAACCGTGATGCTTGTCGGTCATCAGCAGCGTCGAGGCAATCGTTTTGTCTTTGGCGGCCTGCTTGTATTCGGCGACGGCCTCCGGCAGCGTCGTAATCGTCGCGCCGCTGTTTTTGATATAACGCAACTGCAGCCGCATGATCTGATACATCGATTCTGACATCTCCTTGTCGGCGCCTTCAGCGGAATGGGTATCGCCCGGGGCGATATACGGCCCGCCGGCCTCTTCGTGAAGGCAGAAATACAGCCGGTCATTCCAGGGCAGATTGGCCATCCATTCGTCAAACATGGTCTGAAAAAAGGTGATGTTCGAGCCGCGATCCAATGTTTTCGAGCGGACGAATTCGATCGGATCAACGCCGAAATTGATAGCATTTTTCAGGTGAAAGCACTTGTGCAGGTCGCGCACCGTCCAGGGAGCGGCGACAACCTGGCTGACGCCGAGTGGCGGCACAAACGGGGTTTTGGGCGACAGATAAGACAGCCCCCACGGCACGCCGTAATGGGTGATCCCGTCAATACCGATCTGCTGATCACAATAGCCCCAGATACCCTCGATGCCGTCTTTTTTCATTTGAGCTTCATCGATGGAATCGGGACGCGCACCGGCGATCATATTCAGCCTCGCCCACGGAAAACTGCCGTGCCAATCCGCAATCGATTCTTCGCCGCGCAGCATAATCAGCTCGTCGCCGTATTCCTGATGAAAACCATCCAGCGATTCCTTTTGAGCCAGGGCTGTTTTATAATGGAGTATCCAGGCCACCGGAAAACCCTCCTCGTGGGCAAACTCGGCCATTTTGAGCATCGCCTCGGGCCGGCTGATCCATTGCGAGACGGTAAAGGTGGCAATCATTCTTTGGGGGTTGTTCGATCCCTGCGACGGCGAAGGGACGGCCAGCAGGTTTTTTTTCGCCGGCTCTGCCGGCAATACGGCGCCGCAGAATAAAATCATACTCAGCACCGCGGACTCCAGAAAATAGCGATGTGTCTTCATTTGTACTTTTGTTAAATGCATCTGATACCTCGTTTTCTGTCTAAAGGGCGCCTCTCATCATTTGATTTTCAAGGTTCCCGGTTTCGATTTTCATTTTTTGAGTAAAAATTAAACACTGCACTGCATTTTTTTTCGACACGGATAAGCGGTCCAACTGTCCGTCCATTGGCCTATTCGTCGGGCATTTTCACCCGCCTGAAGCGCTGGACGAAATACAATCCAAATCCGCTAATTTTTAGAAGAACAGTCTGTTTCTTTTATTGCTGCCCGCAGCCGCTGATTGGCTTTTTGGAGTTCAGTCAGCATGTACGCCCGATTATTGTCCGGTGTGATATTCCACTGGCCGTCCTGCGGCGAAAAATCATAGACCCATACCGCCGAAAGCTGGATGCGGTTGGCGACAATCGCATGGATCATCTCCGTGAACAGGTCGGACGTTTTAAGCGACTTGAGATCCTCCGGCGAGCCGAATTCACCGATAAACAGAGGCTTTTCGGCCTTTTTGGCGGATGCGGCGCAGAACGCGACAAAATCGTGAATCGACGGTTTGGTCTGAAAATAGGTCTGTCGATGCTCTTCATACAGATGAATGGACAGCGTATCGATCAGTTCGGGACTGTCTCCGCGAAAGACGACGTCCCACTGCTCGGGGGTATCCATCTCGCCCCATTCAGTGTTGAGCAGCAATGTATTGTATGCACAGGATCGCGGAGCCGAATCTCCGGTGCTAATCATACGGTATTTATCGATTTTGCGAATCGCCTTGGCAAATTCCCGATAGGCCTGCCGAACATCCGTCCGCCGGATATAATCGCGAACGGTACGCGTCGCGGGCGTTCCCAACTCCGGCGCACGATGCGCCGTCCCGCCCTGGCGATCGGGGTGATCGGCAAACAGCATATATTCATTGCCGAACTCCCACGCCCAGATTGCCGGACTGTCCTTGTAGCGGGCGACAACCTCGGACGTAAAGTCGCGAATAAAGGCATTGGTCTTGCTGTATGGATCGCCCAGTGCATCCATTGGCTCGCCGGACAAATCGGCCGGCGCCGAATACAGCCAGAAAAACGACGGGATCAGTCCGATCCCCATCTTCTCGGCGTCGGCGACAAATTGATCCAGCCGCTTAAAATAGGCTTCTTTGTCGTTGAGGCAATACGTCCGCCAGTCATTCGGCCAAAATCCGCCCAGCCGAAACCGAATAAAATTAACATCGTAAGAAAGCAGATGCTCAAAACCCTTCTGATAGCTGCGATCCTCTGGATTGGTCATATACCGGACAAATGCATCATGGTAGTTGACCCCGATACCATAATAGGGCTTTCCATTTTTGAGCAGCACGCCGTTCTTGACATAAAGCCCCGGCGTCGGAATCCCATCTTTGGCAAAAGCTGCCGTTGCCAAACATATAATCGCCGTTACCGCAAAGCACCGCCAACCTTTGTTCATTACCATAATCCTTTCTGAAAAATGAAATTATCATTCGGCTCTTTGCCGCTGGTCCAATTCCGCCCGAATCGCCCGAATCCGCTTTTCGCTGAGTGGATAGAGAAGGGTTAACCCAAATGCCAGCGCAAAAAAACAAGTCGGTATCACCATATACATTATCCGAAGCCGATAAATCGACTCCGGCGACGGCATAGCCGCCGCCGCGTTATAGCCGCACAGATTCAGCAAATATCCGCTGATAATCAGTGTAGTCGAAACGCTGGCCTTGCACATAAAGCTGAACGCCGCTCCGTAGGCGCCCTCACGGCGCAGCCCCGTTGCCTGTTCATCTACATCACAGATGTCGGCGATCATTGAGCTGGACAACATCCATACACACGAAAGCCCCGGCGCAATCAGAAAAAAGAAGATCAGCTGAAGATACGGAACAGCCGGGTTATACAGCACCCAGCTTGTCAAAAAAGCCAGCCCTACAGCGGCCTCAGCCAGAAGCATCGTATTTTTTTTGCCGAGCTTTCGCGACAAAAACGAAATCGCCGGAATCAGCACAATCCCGGACGTCTGAAAAATCAGATTGCTCCAGATATCCAGCGTAGACACCGCTTCTTTATTGCCGCCGAAGACATAATATACATTGATATAGCCGCCGAACCGCTGCACCAGAAACAGCCCCATCAAAATCAAAAAAACCACCGTCATTAACAGAACGAACGGACGGTTTCGGAAGGTCTGGACAAAGGCCTGCTTGACTGGAATCTTGGGCTGCTGTTGGACACGGATTTTCTCGCGGCAAAACAGGGGTATCAGGCCCGAAACGACAATCACAATACCAAACAGCAGCGACGTTTTGTGAATCCCCTGTTTATCGTCGCCATCGCCGAAATAAAACGCCAGTTTCCACATAAAGCCTAACGCAATTCCCCCCAGCGCCGCCAGAAAAATGCGATAAGCCTGTACCTGGGTGCGTTCGTGGTAGTCATCGGTCAACTCAAGCCCGAATGCCGACCACGGTACGGTAAATACTGTGTACGCCAGATAATAAAGGATGGCTGTGATGAGCAAAAATATCGCCAGTCCGGTTTGACCAAGCCAGGCCGGCGGCGACCACATCAGCACAAACAGCAGCCCCGACAGCACTGCCCCTGCGGCAATATACGGTCGGCGGCGTCCGAATCGGCTTCGTGTGTTGTCAGACAGTGCCCCCATCAGTGGATCGGCGAATGCATCAATAAGGCGGGGAAGCGCCATCACCCAGCCCAATACTGACGGATTGACCCCGAAGCCCATCGTGTAGATTTTGTCGGCGATATTGGCGACAGAATTAGTCATGAAATGATCCGTTATTGCGCCCATACCCCAGGCGATTTTTTGTGCCTTGCTCAGCGCCGGCGCCGGGCGAGTCGGTAATGAAACGGCAGCATCTTCAGTTTTCAAAGGTCGTCCTTTAATATATAGAGAGTTTTGTCAGTGCCAGGCAGCGGCCCGGCATCTGGAACACTTAATGAAGCAGCAGCCCAAGGTTATATTTTTTACGATACTCTGTCGGCCGCATTCCTTTTTCCCGTTCAAAATAACGGCCAAGATTTTCCTCGCTGGGAAAATTCAGATCCCTGGCGATCTGAGGAATCGAATAATTGGTTTCAAGAAGCATCTGGGCAAACCGGCCAATCCGAACGCGGCGGATTTCGCTTAAAATACTGCGATGCAGATACTTGTTGAATTTGCTTTCCAGATTTCGTCGCGAGATACACGCCGCGGCAACCACATCGTTGACCACAATTTGACGGTGGGAGTTCTGCTTGATATAATTCAATGCGCGAGCCAGATCGGGGTTTTCCACACGGAGAATATCCGAAGACTGCCGTGTAATCACACATATTGGCTGCACGATAATCGTCCGGCTGTCAAGCTTTTCTTCGCCGGCCATCAGCCGTTCCAGAAGCCCGGCGGCCTCATAACCGGCCGGCGAAGTATTCATCGCAATGCTTGACAGCTTGGGATTGGTAATATCACACAGAGGCACATCGTTATCAACCCCCAGAATGGAAACGTCTTCCGGCACCAGCCTGCCGGCAATCCTGCAGGCTTCCACGACATGCTGGCCGCGAAGGTCGCAGCCGGCCATCAGTCCGACCGATTTGGGCAGCGAATCGATCCAGGCGGCCATGTGTTCGGCTTCTTTCTGCCAGAAATGATAGGATTTTGAGCCATGGCCTTCGTACACATGCACGGTAAATCCCCGTGTGGCTAAAAACTCCTGAAATCCCTTGAGTCTTTCCATTGACCAGTAGGCCTTGTTAAAACCGCAAAAAGCAAAATTGCTGAATCCCTGATCCATAAAATACTGTGCGGCCATTTGACCGGTAGCGGCATAATCGCTGACCACCTGCGACAGTCCATCTACCGGATACGAATCGCTGACGAAAATCGAAGGAATTTGGGATTTGATAATCGTATCAATCTGTTTTTCTTCGCGAGTGATGATGCCTTGGACGCCCCATCTTCTGTACAGTTCCAACTCATGTTTCCAGTCACGGCGTCCCTGACCAATATAAAAATCGGGAATACGGGAATCCCATTCCCCCTTAAGTCGAACATAAGAAGCAATGCCGCTAAGCAGGCCTCTGCCCCATTCCCGGCTGGTCTCTATATGAAGGACTACTTTGCGCGTGTTGTGCATAAAATTAGTCTGGATATCCTTTAAACCATCGCCAATTTGTACAATTTCATGAATCGTTGCCGCGGCGTTTCTTTTAAATTGATAATTTCTGTACCGGGTAATCTGCCGCCTGACCCTGAGGCTGTATATACAACAGCATAGGATATTATCATAAAAGAAAATATCATCTAAGGCAAGTATAAAGTCTTTTTGCGCAGATTAATTTGTATTTTTTCCAACCCGCCTGCCCAGTACCCGGACAAACCCGATAGTTCTCCGATACCGCCGTTTTTTTCAACCTTCAGCGAGGACAGGGGCGATCTCTTAAAGTGCATCCAAAACCCAGCGTCCCGGTTAGAGTTGAATTTTCGTAATACTTTAGCCAGATGGTGGTTGGTGGGTTGTCATTCCCGCGCAGGGCCTGCACTCGCGCAGGCGGGGACGGTATCCTGTTTTTTTCACACGGCTAAAAGGTTACGAATTTTCAGGTTTTTTTGCCCCAGGGGCCTAATTTATCGGTTTTTGCTCAACAAGGCCGGCAAAAAATACCTCAAATTGCCCAAAAACGCAGGCGAAAGGTTAAATTGCGCAAAATGACTTTTTTTTTGCGCATTAAGACCTCGCAAAGGGGTCTGGTTTTTTGGTAATATAAAAACATGAAGTAGGATAAAAAACTGCAGCGTGACGAAGTGACTGTGTGTGTGAGTGTTTGTGTAAGTGAGGTGCTTTAACCGGCGTTGGTTAAAGCGGAAAAAAGAAAGAGAACAGTTTTTGGAGGTACGAAAGATGAAGAAGGTAGCATTTCTAGTTGCACTGGTTGCGTTGACCAGTACCGGTTTTGCCGTAAGCTTGCAGAGTGAGCTGGGCATCGCAGATCTCGAACATCGCTGGACGTTCAATGGCACTATGGATGATGATGCCGCCGCGATAGGT
>CAZVXR010000194.1:0-16638 GCA_964630865.1 uncultured Pirellulales bacterium
CGATCCGCCCTAAGATGGGGCGTCCGGCCAGTTTTAAATCGCCTATCAAATCAACCACTTTATGCCGCACGCATTCATCACTGTAGCGGTAGCTGTTTTTGATTGGACCATCGGAACCAATGACCAGAATATCTTTGGGCCCAAGATGCGTTCCAATCCCCATCGCCTGCATTTGACGGGCTTCAACTTCCAGAACAAACGTGCGGGCTTTGGCCAGATGCTGTTCAAAATGCTTTTCGGACAATTCACAGGAATAGACCTGTCGGCCAATACCGGTAAACTGCGTATAATCCAAATCGTAGGTAATACTCAGATTCTGTCCATCATTGGGCAGAGCGTAAATCGATTTATCCCCTTCGGTGATGCAGATCGATTCGGTAATGACGTATTCTTTTTGCTGAACGGCAAGCTCCACCTCGCCGGCTTTTTGCAGTGTTTCAAAATAATCGTCCGCGCTGCCGTCAAGTCCGGGCAATTCAGGGCCTTCAATTTCAATGATCAGATTATCGATTCCAAGGGAATTGATAGCCGCCAGGCAGTGTTCGGGCGTTTCAACAAAGGCATCGCCATTTTGCAATGCGCTGCGTCGGTCGCGCTGAACGATATATTCCGGCAGCACGGGAATCGCACATCCCGCATCCATATCCGTGCGGATAAAGACAATTCCCTTGTCCGCCGGGGCGGGCTTGAAAACCACCCTGGCGTCTTTTCCAGAAAAGAGCCCCTTGCCGGACAATTTGCACTCGGATTTAATCGTTTTTTGCTGCTTCAATTTGTTCCACTCGTTTGGACAAAGTTTTCAACTCTTTTGCCAAGTCAGGCAGTTTTGTGAACAACGCTGTACATCTTAACTGCTGCCGCCAGTCGATGGCCGGTATCCCCCAGAGTTTTTGTCCGGGCTGCGAGTCGGACACAATAACCGCCTGGGCTCCGGCAATGGTTCCACTGCCAACAGATACGTTATCCGACACACCGGACCGTCCACCCATGACAACTCCATTACCCAGATGGACGCTGCCTGCGATACCAACCTGTCCGACAATCAGACACGCTTTTCCTATAACAGCATTATGCGCGATTTGGACTAAATTATCAATCTTTGTTCCCGCACCAATAATCGTGTTGCCGAATTTAGCACGATCCACACAGGTACAGGCTCCGATTTCGACGCCATCTTCGATAATAACCCCGCCATTGTGCGGGATGAGCTGATGACGTCCATCAATAAAGGAATATCCAAATCCTGTCGATCCAATCGTAGAATTGGACTGAATAATACAACAATTGCCAATTTTGCAATTATGATAGACGGATACATTTGCATCAAGTCGTGAATTGTCGCCAATAGTTGTATTTTCGCCAATCGAACAATTGGCTCCAATCACGGTATTTGCACCAATCGTTACAAAATGACCAATATAAGCTCCCGCTCCGATGGATGCCGTCGGGGCAATTGTCGCATCCGGTTCGACAACCGCCCTGGGATGGATTCCCTTTTGCGGCGTCAGCTTCGGAGCAAACAACGTCATTATGGCAATCATGGCTTCGTTGACATTACCAACAACCAATTGTGCCATCCGGGACTCATCTATCCGTTTGGCGGTCAGTACCGCCGCGGCCTTTGACGCAGTCAGTTTCGACGCATGTTTTTCAGAGGCCAGAAAGCAAATCTCGTCCGGGCCGGCGTCCTGTATGGTATTGACTCCGGTAATAATTTGTGCGCCGTCGCCGGATAGTTGCGCTTTACATTCCTGCGCTAGCCGCTCAAGAGGAAATTGGATGGTTCTCGGTGTGCGATTCATTGCGGATAGACTTTATTTCGCCTCATCCAGCGCTGCCAGCACTTCGTCGGTAATATCGATCTGGTCGGCAGAATACAGGACTTTTTTGACACGAATATTCAGCATAAAATCGCGAAGGCTCGGCGAAGATGTCTCGACCTGCTCCTGAGACAACACCAAATCCACCCCTTTTTTCTGAGCGATTTGTTTGGTTATATCCAGCATCTTAAAATAAAGACTTTCGGTCCACTGGAGCATTTCCATATTGACTTTTTCCTGATAAAATTTATCCTTGGCTTCCAAGAGACCTTTTTTGTCCAGAAACTCTTTCATCGTATTGACATAATCGACGGTGCCGGGCTTGAATACCTCCATGTTTGCCTGAATGGACTCAAGGGCTTTTTTGTCTTTCTGGAACTCGGCTTTCATCTGGGTGCTTTGTTCGTCAAATTTTTCCTGCCACGCTTTGTGTTTTTTACTGTTCATCAGGATTTTTGTGACATCGACGACGGCGACCTTTGCCGGGGCGATCTGCTTTTCGCCTGCGGCGACACCCTGCCGATATCCGAACGAAAGAGCCAGTATTACAAAGCAAACTCCGATAAATACGATTTTCCCAAATTTCATAAAAGCATTCCTTTCTTTGTTGTTAATCCTTGATTTCTTCGTTTTTAGTTGAAGGGACAACGCCCAACCTATGGCGATTTCTCTATTTTTTGCCTCGATAAAATTAGAACAGAGCTCCTACCGAGAAGCTGAAGACCCGCGTGTCATCTTCGTCTTCCTTGGTAATTGGGGCAGCCAGCTCAAATCGCATCGGCACCGGGCCGAACCACTGCGGGATCTGAATTTGAATGCCGGTACCAATTGCCGAGCGTGGTACTCCTTCGTCAATCATCGCCGCATCGGTAAAAAACAGCCAAGAAAAAACTTCCGAGCCAAGCGGGACGGCAATTTCTGCGCTGCCATTGACAATCCAATCACTGCCGATCGGATCGCCGTTGGATCCGCGGGGGCTGACGCCGCGGTAGTCAAATCCACGAATGGTGCTGGTTCCGCCGGCATAAAATTTTTCGAACAGGGGAGCGTCGCCGATAATCGTGCCGCCGTGTATTTTGGTTTCCAGCACGGTTTTCAACTCCGACAAATCCTCATAGAGCGTATGATACCATCGCTGGGTACCGCTAAGAACCCCAAATGTATGATCTATGGCAACCTGTTCATAGCCGAAGTCAAAATTGTAGCCTTTGCTCGGGCGGAAACGGCTATCGGTAGTATCTTTACCAATATAGGGCCTGACGCCGAGCATCAGGTTGCTGCCCTTGACGTCCAGCACCTCTTTCGGGGCGTCGCTTTCCAGGTCTGCCACATCCACGTTATCCAGACGAAACGACATTCCGCGCCGCCAGTCGTTATCGTAGCGTTTTTCAAAGCCCAGCCCGCCGCCAATACGATTTTCGGTATAGGACTCCCACTCCCGTTCAAAGCTTCTGGCCGAGACATCCATCGACACCGGCTTATCATACAGATACGGTTCGGTAAAGCTGACCATATAGCTGCTTTGATACGTGCCGGGATTAAGGGATATACGGAAACGCTGGCCGGCTCCGCGGAACGCCTTGCCGGTAATTAATTCGCTCCAGCTTTCCGGCGTATCGGAAATGTCGAAATTGCGCTGATCAAAGGAGATGTTGCCGATGACGCCGCTGTCGCTGCCGACGCCTGCGCCAAGCATAATCGAACCGGTCTGGCCTTCGGTAACTGAAACCAGGGCGTCTTTAAAATTCGGATCCAGCGACGCCGCGGGGGTGATTTTCGCCGATTCGGTAAAGACGGTGCCTTTGAGTGTTTTTTCCAATTCGCCTTCGCCATCGCCCCGGGCGATGTCGGCGTTATACCACGTACCCGGCGTAAATTTTTCCTCATCCAGCACGCGGCGAATGACATGGTCTTGCGTGGTGGAATTGCCGGTAATGGTTATCTGCCCTATACGAAATCGGTTACCTTCGACAATATCGTGTTCAAGGCGAACTTTTGCGCCGTCAAGGAATGTCCGCTTAACGTCGGTTTTGACCTCGACAAATCCCTGCTCCTGGTATTTGCTTTTGATTTTCTTGGAATCGAACTCAGCTTTTTCATTGCTGAATAATCCATTTTCAGTCAGCCTGAACCCTTCCCGCAGCCGCGGAATATCGAAAAATTTATTACCGGATATCTGGATGGAATCGACGGTATAGGATGGACCTTCCGAGATTACGAACTCAAGATAGGCTTTGGATTTATCCGCGTTAAACGAAATTACGGTTTTGATTTGGGCATCCAGATAGGAGCGTTTTTGATAAACCTCCTGGAGTTTCATTGCATCTTTATCAACAGCATCCTGATTAAAATAAACCGACCAGAAGAAGAACTTTTTGGTTTTGGTCTTGATGGCGCCGCCCAACTGTCGATCGCTGAGGGCGCGATTGTCGCTGAATTTTATTTTTTTGATTTTGGGTCGCGCGCCTTCCTCGATGGCATAAGCCACCTTGCCGACACTCATTGCCGACTCGTCCAGCGAAACCTTCACCCAGGGATAACCTTTATCGATGTAGAGTTTTGTAATTGCGTCAACGCCCGCGCGAGCGGCAAGGATGTCCAAATAATCACCCAGTTTGAAACTCAGCGAATTGGTCAACTTGCTGATGGACATCTTTTTATTGCCCTTGAAAGCCAGTTCGCGGACAAGCTGTTTTTCGATAACCACATACGTCAGCTTGATTTTGCCTTCGACCTCCTGTGCGGTATAGTAAGAAGACTCAACGCCTTCAAGCTTAGCAATACGGGAGGCGTCCTCGGCGGCGGTTTGGGCAGAAAAAACCTGTCCGCGTCTGGCACGAATGGCAGTAAAAATCTGGGCTCGCGTCACGGTAACATTGCCGGTAGTTTCAACCGAATCGATAAGCGATTGCTTTTCCTCCTCGGCATATCCCACCCTTGCGAAACCCAATACCATACACGCCGCAATGATCGTTGCGGCCGCCGCTCTGCTATTCATATCCTTATGAATCATCGCTTCGCTGTTCTCCTAAAAAGGGTTATTCAGATGGGATAAATTATCAAACCGCGTATAGCGGCCGTCAAAATATAATTTTACCGTATCGGTCGGGCCGTTACGCTGTTTGGCGACAATGACTTCGGCCGTATTGGTTTCCTCAAAATCCTCTTTGGTTCGGTTATAATAATCTTCGCGGTGCAGCAGCAAGATCACATCGGCATCCTGTTCGATACTGCCGCTTTCACGAAGGTCGCTCATTCGCGGACGATGGTCCTCGCGTCCTTCAGAAGAGCGGTTCAACTGACTGAGTACAATCACCGGTACATCCAATTCACGTGCCAGCGACTTCATATAGCGCGAAATACCGCTGATTTCCTGCTGGCGGGATTCAACTTTGCCGCCGACGGTCATCAGTTGCAGATAATCGATAAAGACCGCCCGAATATCATGCTGACTTTTGAGCCGACGGCACTTGGCCCGCATCATCAGCGGCGTCAGTCCCGGCGTATCATCGATAAAGATCGGCTTTTCGTATAATTCGCCGCCGACACGCTGCAATTCGGCGTGCTGGTCGGGGCTGACCATCCCCTTGCGAACCAGCTGGGAATCAATCTTGGCACGACTGCACAAAATACGCTCAACAAGCTGCTGTCTTCCCATTTCCAGAGAAAACACAACAACCGGAAGGTTTTCGTCAGCACCGATGTGTTCGGCCATATTTAAGGCAAAGCTGGTCTTGCCCATACTGGGCCTTCCAGCGACAATAATCATTTCTCCTTTGTGCAGACCGCACAAGAGGCTGTTCAATTCGGTAAAGCCCGTCGGGAGGCCGGTTACATGCGACCCCTTGCGGGCTTCAATTCTTTCAAAGGTTTCGGTCAGCAGGTGCCGAATCGGGTAGGCCGAACCGGTTATTTTCTTTTCTGTAACGGCGAAAATCTGTTTTTCGGCTTCGTCTAATTTTTCCCCGATATCGCCGACTTCATCGCAGGCAGCCCGCAGGATGTCCTGGCTAACCCGGGCCAACTGACGCAACATCGCCTTATCCCGGACGATCCGCGTATAATATTCAACATTTGCCGCGGTGGGAACAGACTCGGCTACACGGACTAAATAGTCCACACCGCCTGCCGCTTTGAGGCGACCGCGCTGTACCAAATCGCCACGAAGCAAAACCAAATCAATCTTGCTATTGGCTTCATACAAGCCGACAATGGAATCAAAAATCAGCTGATGCTCCGGCATTGAGAATGCGTTGGCGTCAAGCTGTTCGACAACCTGACCAATACATTCCCGATCCTGAATCATCGAACCGAGCACCGCCGCTTCGTCTTCAATGGAAGCCGGCAAAGCCTTTCCGTCTAACGACGTCGGCAAAGCCTGCGAAGCGTCGGGGTTAGGATTCCTGGATGTTTTCCTCGTCTGATTCAACGACCTGTTCCTGCTGTTGCTCAGAAATTACACGAACCTGAACCTTAGCACGCAGATCCGCGGCGATCTTGACCCCGACTTCAAATGTACCCAGCTCTTTGATGTGTCCGCCGCCAAGACGAATCATCGTATCTTTAATCTCAAAGCCTTTTTCGCGCAGTTTTTCGGCAATATCACGCTCCGTCACCGAACCAAAAAGGTGTCCCATTTCGTTGGCATTGGCCGTAATTTCCACTTCGGCGCCCTCGATGGAGGCAGCAACCTTTTCCATCTGCTCCCGGACCAGCCGACGCTGATCGGCACGCTGTGCCTTTTCTGCGGCCATCGCTTTGATCTTGGCGTCGGACGGAACGACTGCAACACCCTGCGGCAGCAGATAGTTACGCGCATATCCGTCTTTTGCGTTGACCACATCGCCATACCAGCCGAGATTTTCCACATCTTCACATAACAACACTTTCATATATTGTCTCCAGCTTCGTCAACTCTTCAAATAAATTTTTATATGCTTTTCAACACTCGTTTTTGCGGGGGAGGCGATGGCCTCGATTATCACATACCGCCGCAAAGCCTGTCGGGCGGCCCCGTTACACCGTGAACGGAAGCAGCGCCATAAACCGGGCTCGTTTAATCGCCTGGTTGACCTTGCGCTGGCATCCGGCACAATTGCCGCTGCGTTTGCGAGAAAAAATCTTACCGCGATTAGTCAGCAGCTTAGACAGCACATCGATATCTTTATAGTCGATGTATTTTTTCTTGTCGCGACAGAACCGACACTGCGTCTGCTCACGAATAGTCGTCGTGATTCTTTTTTTCCGATTCGGATTTTTGTTGGGAGTCGTCTTTTTCATATCTATTCCTGTATATTATTCAACTTTTTGTCTATTCGTTATCGCGTTATCCTGCGTCTTAAAAAGGTATATCGTCATCGCCTGTCGCACCGCCATACGGGGCTTCCACATCCGGCGGCGGCACATCACCGGCTGCTGGAGCGGCGCCACCGGCAGTACGCTGTCCACCGCGGCCCAGGAACTCAAAATTTTCCACAAACACTCGCAGCTTGCTTTTTTTGGTGCCATCCTGAGCCTGCCACGAATCAAACTTAAGCCGGCCTTCTACAAAAATCGGCTCGCCTTTTTTGAAGTATTTCTGGATCGTTTCGGCGCGTTTACCAAACATCTGGCAATCCACAAAACAGATCTCCTCGCCTTGAGAGCCGTCCTGCTTTTTAAACTTGCGGTTAATTGCCAATCCGAATTCAACGACCGCGGTCTGGCTGGGCAGATACGACAATTGCGGATCCCGCGTCAGATTGCCCATCAGCAATACTCTATTTAAATTCGCCATTTTATTCTCCCGACATTGCCCGGCTGCGATAAGCTGCGGCCTTAACCTCGCGGTCAAACAATGTGTTGTTTGTGAAATTAAATCGGTCTTTCCACATCGGCAATCGCATCATAGACGACCGTCTCGGCAGCGAGTTGTGCTTCAGCAGCAGCCTGACTTTCGGCATGGCCGATCATCGCCGGGGTCGGTTTTTCCATCTCTTCCGGCTTCATCCGGTCGGTACGAATAACCAGGACGCGAAGAATATCCTCGGACAACTGAACGTCGCGTTCCAGCTGGCGAACCATCGACGAGCCACATTCAAAATACGCCAGAATGTAGGTTCCGCGCGCCTTGCGGTCAACTTCATACGCAAGCTTGCGCTCATCCCACTTGCGTACCGAAATCACGCGAGCCTGGGCGCGGCCGAGAATCTTGTTGATGACCTCATTGATATGGTCCCATTGAGACGCCGCCAGCGCCGAATCGATCAGGAACAACGCTTCATATACTCGTTTTGTTTCCAAACTTTGATACCTCCAAAGACTAATAAAACTATTTCTTGTCTTTAATTTTTGTTTTTAATTTTAGAGCCATTGATCATTACTGACTATCTTTTGGCTTATCCGTTATATTTTTTTCATTATACCGATTCATTGCCGCAGGCAACCCATGGCGTATCCAGCAAAGCAGAGCGTCCTGAGCCTTGCCCGTAGCAGCCTTAATCAGCGGGCCATCTTCAGAGCCGGGTCTGCTCAGCACATAATCCCGTGTATCGGGATAGATGCTCGACCCAATCCCGACGCGAAGTCGGGCAAACTGCTCGGTTCCGAGCCGATCTGCGATATCCTTAAGACCATTATGGCCGCCTGCCGAACCCGACGGACGAATCCGTATCATTCCGGGCAGCAGCGCCAAATCATCGGCAACCACCATCACGTCGCTGATCGATAGTTTGTAAAATCCCGCCGCCGTCGCAACCGCCTGACCGCTGAGATTCATAAACGTCTGCGGCTTTAAAAGCAAAACCTTGCAGTCATCGACCAGCATTTCACCGAACAGCGAATTAAACTTTTTCTGTTCAATCGTCGCTCCCAGCTTTGCGGCGAAGCCGTCAACCACTTCGAAACCCACATTATGCCGCGTCCCGATGTAGTCTCTTCCGGGATTGCCAAGCCCGACGATCATCCTCAGTCCAGTCATACAGCGGCATTCTCCCGGGTTTTATCACGCAACCCATCTTGCGGGCAGGAACAGTCGCCGCCGCTCCTTCCCGCCAGAGGCGACTATTTGCTTTCTTCTTCCCCGTCTTTGGCAGCACGCTCGGTAATGACTTCCGGAGCCGCAGGAGCCTCGGCCGCCAACTCGTCGGTCGTCTTTTCTTCTGCCTTTTCGTGGCAAATGACCACCAGCGCCTTCGGGTCGGTTTTTGATACGCAATTGGCGGGTAGCGTAATTGCGCCAGCCGTGATCGAATCATTAATGTCAAGGTCTTTAATGAGAACCGATATCGACGCCGGAATCTCGAGCACCAGACATTCAATTTCCAGATGATCCAGCAACTGTTCGAGAACGCCGCCGTGAGTCGATCCTTTGGCCGTACCGCGAAGCGTCAGCGGCACATTAACCGTAACCCGTTCGGTCAAATCGACACGCATCATATCGGCATGAACAATATTTTTGCCAAGATGATCATACTGCAATTCTTTTAACAGCAGAGCCTGCTGGCCTTCGGGCAGATTCACCGAAAAGATTCGGCTGCCGCGGTGCATCGCCAGGACAAAATCGTGCGTATTGATCGCAACCGACACGGACGCCTGATGATGACCATAAATCACCGCCGGTGTTTTGCCCTGCTGGCGAAGACGCGACGCGGTCTTGGATCCCAACTGCTCTCTGATTTCCACATTTAATGACATTACTTCGGACATAACTAAACCTCTCTACTCGTTCTGGTTTCAACCGGAAAAACCGGTTTATACATTTATGATGGATTCATTTCTTCGAACATTCGGCTAAGAGATTCATTGTCATGAATCCGGCGAATCGCTTCGCCCAACAGCTCAGCTACGCTTAGTACCGTTATATTTTTCAGCCAGCCGGCTTTTTCATCCTGCGGAATGGTGTCGGTGACAATCACCTCATCAATCGGCGACTGCTGCAATTTTTCAACCGCCTCTCCGCAAAACAACCCGTGCGTCGCTCCGACATAAATATGTTTTGCGCCGCGACTTTTGATCAGGTGGGCCGCCCCGGCAATCGTTCCGCCGGTCGAAATCATATCGTCGCACATGACAATATTGCGCCCTTGGACATTACCGATAATTTCCTCAAACGCAACTTCGTTGCCGCTGAGGCGACGCTTATGGATAACCGCAAGTTCCGCACCCAGCGCCGTCGCATAACGACTGGCCGTTTTCATATTACCCGCATCCGGAGACACCACGGTCAGTTCTGGAATTTGTTTTTTACGCAGATACTGAATCATCACCGGCTCGGCGGTCAGATGATCGACCGGAATATCAAAAAAACCCTGCAGCTGCTTGGCATGCAGATCAATTGTCAGTACACGATTGGCTCCGGCAGCCGTCATCAGGTTGGCAACCAGCTTGGCGGTAATCGGCACACGTCCGGCATCTTTGCGGTCCTGACGGGCATACCCGAAATACGGCACTACCGCCGTAACCCGTGCAGCGCTGGCCCGACGCAGACAGTCGAGAAAAATCAGCAGCTCGACCAGATTTTCATCTACCGGAGCACACGTCGGCTGAACGACAAAGCAATCATGCCCGCGAACATCCGATTCCAGACGTACGCATTTTTCGCCGTCTGGAAAACTCCAGATTTTCGCGACTCCGGCCCCAATGCTCAAATGCTTGCATATCGCCGTAGTCAGATTCGGGTTGCCTGTCCCGCCAAATACCGTTATTGGATTATGCTTCATTTCTATACGTGTTAAAGATTTCAGTTTAACAATCTATTAAAATCTACCCGGCCTGGACTCGAACCAGGAATGGGAGAGCCAAAATCTCCAGTGTTACCAATTACACCACCGGGTAATTTACAATTGTCCATTTTCAATTTTCAATTGAAAACCGGTTTCGACGCACAAAACACGCTGTGTCCTGCGCAATACAATTCTTATGCTGCAGAAATAAATTTCGCTGGTCGCAGAATCCGCTTTAGAAGCAGACTGACCGGGCCTTGTCGGAGGCTTGAGCTGACCATGCTGCGAATCTGTCAGCCCCGCGTGGCAGTACGATAACCGCCGGATGTCCCCGTTCGACACAGGCATCAGAGGGGTACAAGATACAGACTTAATAGGCTTTTGCAAGCTTTTTTTACATAAAATCCCGAATAACCATGTCCATGGGCAAAAACAGGTCGCCGGCTCCGCCCTGTCGGCCATTGACAAACGACCGAAAATCCATCAGGCCAGACCCTGCGGGTTTTAGCTCAAGAATATGTAACATCCCATAGCCGCAGGAGATATGAAAATTTTCATCCAGAATTCCGCACACTTTATTTTTTCGATTAATCCCATCCACAACAGATGCTTTCGCTATGGTAATTTTCCAGGACTTACCGGTTTTGGCAGAAACGAACACCGCTGTCGCCCCAAGAGAGGGCCACAAACCGCGAATCTGGTTGACTATTTCAGCCGCAGGCTTTTTCCAGTCAATAAAACCGTGTTCTTTCTTTAATTTTGGAGCTTTTGTAGCCAATTTGTCATCTTGCGGCTGATAAATGGCTATTCCATTATATATAGCATCAACTGTTTTTACTAAAATAGGAGCGGATATATCCGCCATTCGATCATGCAACGTCTGAAAATTATCGTCGAGGGAAATCGGCGTTTTCGCCTGAGCTAAAATCTGCCCGGCATCCATTCGGTCGGCCAGCGTGATGATGCTGACCCCGGTTTCAGACTCGCCGCGAATAATTGCCCAGTTGATTGGCGCTGCCCCACGATACTTAGGCAATAGCGAACCGTGAACATTAATCGCGCCTTTTTGGAATAACTGGACAATGTTTTGCGAGATTTTTTGGCCAAACGCAATAACAACTAATAAGTCGCCGTCGTACTGCTCGACCTTTTCGATCCATTCCGGAGTGTTTATGTCTTCCGCCTCGACACAAGAAATGCCTTTATCTTTGCACCATAAAGCAACATCGGTTGGTTTCAGATCGCGGTGCCGCCCGGCAGGCCGCGCAGGTTGCGTAAATACGCCAACAAGCTGGTGTCCGGAACTTAGAATTGCCTCAAGACAGGGAATGCCGAATCGACCGGAACCGAAATAGACAATTCGCATCGGCTATTGTCCTCCGGCTTGTTTTTCCTGGTACTCTTCCTGCATACGCTTGAGCGTTTTGCGAGCACGGAGCTTAGCCGCCGCGCTCATCCGGTCTTTGATCATAATGCCCTGCAAGTGGTCGTATTCATGCTGAAAAGCCCGCGCCTGCAAGCCCTCGGCAACCTCGGTAAAAGGTTTTCCGTCCAGATCGAGCGCATGAATGGTACACCGGGTATAGCGGATAATTTTGCCGTAAATACTGGGTAGCGACAAGCACCCTTCTTCGTTCGTTTCCTGCGGGCCTTCCGGTTCAATCCTGGGGTTGATGTAGACCCGGGCATTTTCTTTGGTCCCGTCAATAGAGACGATAAAGATTTGAAGATCAACCCCGGCCTGCGGCCCGGCCAGACCAATGCCCTTTTGTTCGACCATAATATCCTTCATCCGTTCAACCAGTTGACGGATCGAATCGTCAATAACCTCTATCGGCTTAGCAGGCTTACCAAGAACCGGTTCAGGAAAATGTGTAATTTTGCAGTTTTTGTAATCAGACATATCAATTGTCAAACTCGTCGCCTTTAAACGTGTTGCCTAAATAGCTCTTTTGAACCATTTCATTTTGGATAATTTCGCGGGGTGATCCTTCGGCGATGACCTTGCCGTGGTCAATGATATACGCCTTGTCCGATACTTCCAGCGTCCGCTCGACATTGTGATCGGTAATCAAAACGCTCACGCCGCTGGCGACTAATCTGCGGATTTCGATTTGCAATTCTTCAACCGCAATCGGATCGACACCGCTAAACGGCTCATCCAGCAAAATCAGCGATGGGTTGGTGACCATCGCCCTGGCGATCTCGAGCTTGCGCCGCTCGCCGCCGGACAGAAACCGGGCCTGACTCCGCGAAACTTCAGTCAGTCCAAAACGCTCAATCAATTCCTGAGCTTTTTCTTTGCGCTGCGTCCCGGTCATCGACATCGTTTCGAGGATTGCAATCAAGTTTTCCGTAACTGTCAAACGCTGAAAAACACTCGGTTCCTGAGACAGATACCCCATCCCAAGCCGGGCGCGTTTGTACATCGGCAGCTTGCCGACCTCGGCGCCTTCAAAGATGACCGCTCCCTCATCCGGAACAATCATTCCCATAACCATCCGGAATGTCGTGGTTTTACCAGCGCCGTTGCGACCCAGCAGGCCAACGATGCTTCGCTGACCAACCGAGATATTCACATGATTGACCACGGTTCGACCAGTATATTTTTTGACCAGCCCATGCGTCTGGAGCAATGTCATTTGTACCAAGTTTAGTCTCCTAAGTTACCAATTTATAGCGCATTATAACACCAAAAGGGTCTGCGCCAAAGTCCTTTTTAATCTGCGAAGTCGGCGTCGAATGATTATTGGAGCGGCACAGCAACCGCCGCCGGCGCCGCGGGACTTACAATCGGCGTCAATTTAAGCTGTGCCTGATGAGGCGGATTCGGGGCTTCGATCTGGCCGGACTTGACATACTCCTGCGGAAAATTATAAATAACCGCACGGGGGGGTATTTCCGGCAGCGATTCATCGCCGTCTCGAATTTCAATTAAAAATTGATATTTCTGCTTTTTGTACGCCTCGTAGGCTTTTTCTGTGAAACGGATATTCGTTATCGTCTTAAGCTCCGTCTCATTGAGCAGCTCAATTTTGAATTTGCCTGTCATCGCAGGATTGACAACATAGCCAATGGCAGGCTGAATCACCATCGGTTCGAGTTTTTCGCTCGCCGACAAGGTTACCTGAACAGGCTCCTCAGCGTAACGGCGTTTGCCGGGAGCAATCTCGGCATAAGGCTTAACTGAAATAGGGAGTTTTTTAGCTCGCTCAGATTGCTGAGGCGTCAGCATCACCATTGCCGATCCGCTATAACCCGACCGAACGAAAATCTCAACCTGAGCCGGCTCAATGGTGTCAGGCTTAATGCTGCCTCCGGTTTCATCGACACATTGAACCACAAGAAGCTTCTTTTCCAGTTTTTCAACATTCACGTCCAGTTTTTCCGGCCTGCACCATTCCAGCGTCAAAGCATATTCACGAATTTTGGGGTTTTGCCGAATAAATTCTGAAACATCGATGGTGTGCTTGCCGCTGCGGGTATGGCCAAATTCCTTGGGGTCATAATAAAACGTCAGCGTCTCACTTCGGTATCGCTGGAGCATCTCGGAGATTTTGGCCGGAGTGCCTTTGAATCTTAATTGTAAATTGTCGTAACTATCTTCTGCACCGTCAAATGTGACCAGATAATCGGAGACGGCAACCGGCGCAACCTGCAGCGAGGCCGTATGCGAAAGTGTGGTTTCCAGCGACAAAAACGCCCAGGCCCAGATCAGCAGAGTCAGGAAAAATACCGCCAGTATTTTTTTGATCCAATTAGCCATCTTATACCTGCAAATCCGGGTCCTGTGTATCCTCGGCGCCAACGGTTTTGGATTTTATCCGTTCCAGCAGCGGCCCAGCCTGAACCACGGCGGTATTCAGATAACGACGAAGCTGAGCTTCTGAGATGTTTCGAATAAGCTGACCGTTGATCGCCACCGACAATATTCCCGTTTCCTCGCTGACAACAATCACAATCGCATCCGAGGTATTCGTAACACCCACCGCTGCCCGGTGTCGCGAGCCAAGCCGACCATAAACAGAATTATCCGCCTCAGCCAAAGGAAGCTGTACCCGCGCTGCAATAATCCGGTCGCCTTCGATAATCATCGCCATATCATGCAGAGGAGATCCCTCATGAAAAATGGTTTTAATCAACTCGCTGGTCACTTTGGCGTCGATACGGATTCCGGTTTCCACAAATTCACCGAGCGGAACCTGCTGCGGAATGACAATAATGGCGCCTATCTTTTCAGCCGACATCTGGGTAACCGCTTCAACGAGTTCTTCCACGCACCGGCTAAGCTGCTGCGGGGTATTGGAAACAAATAATTCGGCCTGACCGATGCGAATCAGCGCCCGCCGCAATTCCGGCTGAAACGCCGTAACCGCAACGATCAATATAGAAATTAAAAAACCGCTGTATAAGTATGCGATTCGCTCCATACCGAATTGGCGAACCACCAGATTTAAAACCAACGAGCCAACCAGCAGGACAAAGATAATACCCCGAAACAGACGCTCTCCGCGGGTGCCTTCCAGGAAACTTAAGACCATATAGACAAACAGACCAATCAACACCAGCTCAGCCAAAACAATCAGCCGTCCGTGTATCGAGCTGTTTACGATGTAGTCAAAGATTGCATTCAAGGTTCAAAACGCCTGATGCTTTTAGAATTATGGACACGTTTTACCAGGGGAATCGCTCTTGATCCAAGCGGATCCGATTATCGAATAATCATTTCCGTCTGGCGCGTCGGCTGGTCAATCATCAATGCCTTATCGATATCATCCTGAATCATTAGCCAATTGGTTCGAATCACATAATCGTGGTTTTGATTGACCTGCTTGGCAGTTCTCCCGGGAGCGCCAACGCAACCCGAAAGCGAGGCCGCCACAACTATAATCCACAGCAAAAATCGTGTTTTCATCGTATCCATTTAAAAGCCCTCTATCGAATAAGTCCTGAATCGACAAGCCGACCCTGACGCAACGTCCGCCTGCATAACAAGTTGAATTGTAGCAATTGACACCGTGGGTGTCAATTGCAAAAACAACCCAAAAGCACATATTTATCCCTAAAATAGACCCTCAGACAGCGTGGGCAAGTTGTTTCGGTCGTAGCCAAACCCGGCTATCCTTGTTAAAGGTAGAGCGTAATCATAAAAAGACATCAATAATCCAGCAATCTGATTTATGGATACCGTCAAGGCCTCAATTTTTGAAAGCCTTGCCAAACAAGTTTGCAAACTGCACATAACCTGTTATAATTCGCTTGTTTTTAGTGTCCTTAGCTGACGACTTTGTCCTTAGCTGACGACTTATTGATTAAGGAATTAATTATGCAAAAAAAACAAGGGATTGTCATAATATTATTATTGGTAGGCTTTTGTGTTCAGGCCGAAACCCTGCATCTAAGCCCGCAAGGGCAATGGCAACCTTTGGCGGGCGACCCGCAGGGCAGCTCTGTTCTCGGGTTGTCAGAAATAAAGCAGCAAATCGTTGCTGGCGACAAAAATCAGGCACTAAAAGCCCTTGCGGAGCTAAAAACTCGGTTTTCAGAGCTTGCCGGCCCTGATATGGATGCCTATATCAACGCCGAAACGCTCTACGTTAAAGGCAACTGGAGTAAATCAACAAAGAAATTTCAGGAATTCGTAAAAACCTGGCCCGAAAGTCCTTTTTATGATGTCGCTGTCGAACGTCTATATTCCATTGGTGCCGCTTTTTTACAGGGCCAAAAAAGACAGGTCTTGTGGATTTTATGGCTCCCCTCATTCGACAACGGCGAGGAGATTATGCGCGATCTGGCCGACCGAATGGGACCTGGCCCGATGGGGTTGCGGTCGCTGGTAACACTGGCAGAGGCGTTTGAAAAAAGAAAGAGGTACCCGGAAGCCTATGAAGTCTGGTCGGAAATAGCGGATAAATGGCCCACCGGCGACATCGGCCAACACGCTCTGTTGCGGATGGCCAAATCGCTGCACGCCGCCTATAAAGGACCGCAATATGATCCGACCTGGTTAGTCAGCGCAAAAGCGTATTATGAGGATTATATCAATCGGTATCCCTCCCAGGCACAGCAAATCAATGCGGAAGGTACTGTATCGACGATTGTTGAACAGCAGGCCT